>QHNU01000109.1 GCA_003218525.1 Verrucomicrobiota bacterium | reverse complement strand
TTCTTACCCTACCAAAGGACGCCAGTGCGAAGCTCCCCTCGCGGGGCAGGACGACGGTCGACGGCACCATCAATGGCTTCCCCTTTCGAGCCACGCTCGAGCCAGACGGCCAAAGAAGCCACTGGCTCAGAGTGAACCGGAAGATGCGCGAAGCTGCGGGCGCAGACGCAGGCGACGTCGTCACGCTGGAGATCGCGCCGTCGGGAGAGAAACCGGAACCCAGGGTGCCGACAGATCTGCGGAAGGCTCTTGCGGCCGCCCCGAAAGCGCGGGCGTTGTGGTCGGACATCACGCCCATCGCGCGCAGAGATTGGATCCACTGGATCGCCTCCGCCAAGCGGCCAGAGACTCGAGCGCGTCGGGTCGACAATGCCTGCGCGATGCTCGCTGCCGGGAAGCGACGCGTTTGCTGCTTCGATCGGTCTGGTTTCTATAGTAAAAGTTTCAGCTCTCCTAAAGCGGCGCTTTAGATGAATACAAGTTTGTCGTTCAGCCAATGGTTGTTGGCAAGGGACGTTTATTAACTGACGGAACGCCTAACCATGCGCTGCAGCGAACGGCTACCCGCTGCGCGATCACGTTTTCCCATGATTAAAACACTTCCACTTCGATTGGCGCTCGCTCCCGGTGGCCGTCGCTGATCTTGTTCTCGTTAGATCGAAGATGCTGGTGAATACGATTCGCGTTTTCTCGCTAGTCATTTTGGTCGTTTCGGTACTCGTTTCGCTTAGAGCACAGGATTTGGATCCAAAGGATGTCCATGTCGCTCTCGATCAGGCTTTGCCGATTGCACTAGCCAAGGCCAAACGTGATTTTCCTGATCTTGAGAAGTACATTCTTCGTTCCGCCGGCCCGAGAGTCGTAAAAGGGGATCCAAACGCCCTTTGCTGGGAGTTTCTGTGGCAAGAGAAAGCTTTTCCCCATTTCAGCGAGCTTCGGGTGCGGGTCTATATGCGTGACGGGATTGCCCAATCCACCCGTCAAAGCAAAGGAAGCTTCCAAAAAGAGCATGACAAAGAGCTGAAACCTTAGAGACAATGGCTCCCGGCTGAATCGATAGCGATAGATCTAACCAATCGCTGGAGCCAACCGCTGGCGGGCGTAGATCAAGGCTGAAGGATGAATTATGAGGGATGAAATGAAAGGAAAGCTCACTCACCGCCAGCCGTCGCTGATCTTGTGTCTCGTTAGACCGAACACTGAATTAAGTATGCACGGAGTTCAGATTACATGGACGCCACTTCTAATTCGCGCGGTGGCTGATCTTGTGGCTCGTTAGGCCTCGTGACAGCGTGTGAATAGCCGAGTCATGGACGACATTCCGATTCTTGGAATCCACGAGATTGCGTTCGAAGTTCAAGATCTTGAGCGTTCGATCGGCTTTTACCGCGACGTTCTCGGGCTGCCGCTATATTCGCGCGGGCCCCAGCAAGCATGGTTTCGCATCGGTGCGCAGCGCCTCGCGCTGTTTACGCATGGTCGTCGAGGCAGTGGGCAGCACTTTGCGTTGCTCATCCCGCCCGAAGAGACAGAGCGCGCACGCAATGCTCTACTGGCTCACGGGTTTCCCGAAGAAACGATGCAGCAGGACGACGGCTTTTCCGTTTATGTCCGCGATCCTGATGGGAACAAGATTGAGTTGTATGGCAAGCGCCCAAAGGCTTAACCGGGCGATGGGGCCAACCGCCGGCTCTTGTACTAAACTCAGTTGAGAGTCTTTAGATGAGAGTTGAGAGTCCAGCAGATTGCAGCCCAGCCAAGGGTGCCTGATCTTGTGTCTCGTTAGGCCTAGAAACTCGCCTCGCGCCGCGCCGGGTCGTTATCCAAATTGAGAACGCTGAAAAATGTGTTCCCAAGCACAAGCGGTTTTGCAAAAACCGAGGGGACCGCGCAATGTCATCGACCACAGTAATTACATGTGCCAATACTGCGGGGAAGCCCATTGCGCCCTGGTGGCATACCTTGCTGGTGCTAGGCCCTCTGGCGGTAGGGTCGGTCGCAAGCTGGTGCCAGCACGGGCTCCCAAATGCGCAGGTGCCAGGCATAAGTCCACGGCTTTCAAGCTACCTCACCGTACTGGTGCAAGAGTGGTTTGTGGTTCTTTTAATCTGGCTCGCACTCAAACGCCGCGGGCTCTCTATCGGCAGTTTGGTTTCAGGCCGTTGGCAAACCCTCAGTACCTTCTTCAGAGATCTAGGACTTGCCGTCGGATTTCTTGTTGTGGCAGTCCCGCTGATAGGCGTTCTGGTTCATCTTATTGGAGGCGACGCCAATAGTAACGTGGCCAATATCACGCCCAAGACCGTAGTCGAGCTTGTCGTATGGCTAGGACTCGCCGCGACGGGCGGCTTTTGTGAAGAACTCACCTTTCGTGGATACCTGGTCCGACAATTCAGCGCGTGGACCGGCAGCCGTGTATTCGCTATCGTCCTTCAAGGTGCGGTCTTTGGTCTCGCCCACGGGTATTACGAGAAGGTTATGGTTCTCATCATGGTTCAGGGGTGGCTTCTGGGACTGCTTGCCTACTGGCGCAAAAGCCTGCGTCCCGGAATGCTGGCCCACGGCCTGCAAGATGCCATCGGCGGCCTGGTCGCGTTCTTCTAATGAGCGCTACTAATGCCTACGGCTTATGTCGCAGCGTCTCGACGCTCTACTTCGTTACATCAGCAATGCACAAACGCCTAATCAGGGGATACAGCTCCGAAGGTGCGCGGCGTCTGCGAACGGCAGGCTGAGCAGGGCTGAGGCCGGCACCGCAAGAATGTTGATAGTTGAGTGTTGAGAGAAAGCGATGCTACGCTCCAGCTGCCTGGACCTAATTTTGTGCTCGTTAGGCGTCGCCGGTCATGCCACGTCAATCAGCTACTAAACTCAAATCATGAAATGAAGCTGAAAAAGATCAATCGCGGGCATGCTGCTAGACCAGTCAAGGCAAACAAACCCAAGACCACCGATGATTACCTCGCAGCGGTGAGTCCTAAGAAACGAGCCGCGCTCGAGAAGCTTCGAAAGGCTATTCGGGCGGCGGCGCCGGAAGCCGAAGAGTGTATTAGCTATCAACTCCCAGCTTTTCGTCTTAACAGAAAGTTCCTTATCGCCTACGGTGCCGCCTCGAATCACTGGGCCTTGTATCCTGGTTCCGTAGTGCAATGCCTCAAGGACGAGCTCAAGGACTACGACACCAGCAAGGGCACCATCGGCTTTCCAGCCGACACACCTCTGCCGCCTGCCCTGGTGCGGAAGCTGGTAGAGCTCCGGATTGCCAGGATTGCTGGTTGACCATCTAGAGACAAGCGCTGTAGCCGCTCCAAAAAGACAGGTGTAAGAAGTCACCGGTCAGCATTTGCGGAAGCTGAAAATGCTCGCATCGATCGGTCGTAGCTGATCTGATTTTTCCCGAATGCGATCGGCTTTGTCATCGACGTGCATGCCCGTACGCAGAGCCGTAAGGAGCCGAGCAGCTAATTCAAATCAAGTAACGATGAGGCAACCATGAGCACACAAATCGTGAAGTTTTGGTTTTGGTTCCTCTGGTCGATCGACGCGGTTATTGCCGCGGTAGCGCTCTACTTCTTTTTTTCTTTGGCCGCTGGCGACAGGATACGGTCGTTCAACATTCTGCCGTGGCTACTGATCCTGGCCGCTTTGGCAGCTGTAGTCGGAGGCAGCATCTGGTTGCGATCGATTGGGCAGCGGGCCCTTGCCATTGTTCTGCTTCTCCTGCTCGCGATCCCGGGGGCCCTTTTCGCCCTATTCTTTCTCGTTCTCTTGCTTACGCATCCTAATTTTCACTGAGTTTGCGGGAGAGCCATAGACGTGTTCATCCTGTCACCTATCGACCGGGTTGGAAGAAGGTACGGTTTGCAATTTGCGAGTGCCCAAAGGAGGATTTCGCATGTGCCGAAACATCAAAACGCTGCATAATTTCACACCGCCCGCTACCGAGGAGGAGATTCGGGCGTCCGCTCTCCAGTTTGTTCGAAAACTGAGCGGGTTCACGCGACCTTCCAAAGTCAATGAGCCAGCATTCATCCGAGCCGTGGACCGAGTGACTGAGGTAGCGCGCGAACTATTGGATTCGCTCGTGACCAACGCGCCGCCGCGCGATCGCGAACTTGAAGCCGTAAAAACCCGGGCGCGAGCGGCCAATCGTTTCCCGCGCATGAGCGAGGAGGGCAGGACAGTTATCCATCGACATCATCCAACTAATAGCCTACCGGTTTGATTCGTGTCGCCGGGATGTAGGACAACGATCTCATGGCCGGGCCGCGAGCAATGAAGACGCTGGGGATAATCGGCGGAGTCGGCCCGGAAAGCACGGTTGAATATTACCGGACGATTGTTGCCCTTTATCGGGGACGGGTGCGTGACGGTAGTTACCCGCACTTAATTCTCAACAGCATCGATCTCGGGAAGGAAATCGATTTAATCGACCGCGACGATCGTCGCGGTCTGGCGGATTTCCTGGTAATCGAGGTAGAGAAGCTGACCAAGGCGGGTGCGGAGTTCGGCTTAATCGCGTCCAACACTCCCCACATTGTCTTTGATGAGGTTCGGAGCAGATCGCCATTGCCGTTGATCAGTATTGTCGAGACGGCGTGTGCGGCAACGAAAGCGCAGGCATTAAAGCGGGCGGCCCTGTTTGGCACCCGATTCACCATGCAGGCCGATTTTTATCCAAAGGTGTTCTCACGCGAAGGAATCGAGCTGATCGCTCCAGAGCCAGACGACCAGGATTACATCCATGATAAGTACATGAACGAGCTTGTGGTGGGCAAATTTTTGCCGGAAACGCGATCTCGTTTACTTACGATTGTGGACAAGCTGAGAGCAGCAAGAAATATCGATGCCGTTATCCTTGCTGGAACTGAGCTGCCGCTGGTTCTACGCGATCGCGTGCACAATGGCGTTCCCATCCTCGATACCATGCGGGTTCACGTCGAGGCGGCGGTTGCCGAAATGTTTTCCTAGAAGCGAACTGCGCGTGTTTCCGCTCGTCCGCGATAGCGCTAAGATCGCTAGCTCCAACGCAGCTAAGACATAGATGCACTACTTCGAGGAAACAGAAGTCCGGCAGCTACTGCGGCTCCCGGATCTGATTGCAGCCATGCGGGAGGTGATGATGGAATTCTCTGCGGGAAAATGGCACCAACCTCTGCGCGGTATCCTGGCGCAACACGGCGGCTTCTTCGGCGTGATGCCGGCTTCAGGTGAATCAATGGGGATCAAGGTGGTGACCTATTACCCCGGTAATGCCCGCACGGCACTACCCACGCACATGGCGGTGGTGGCGTTATTCGATCCTCGCACGGGCGAACCGCTCGCCTTGATGGATGGGCGATACATCACCGAGATGCGGACCGCGGCTGTCTCGGCTGTAGCGACAGACGCACTGGCCCCACGCGACGCCAAGGTGCTGACGCTACTAGGAGCGGGCGTTCAAGCTCGATCACATCTCGAAGTCTTGCCTCACGTCCGCGAGTTCGAAGAAGTCCGAGTATGGAACCGGACTTGGGAACGTGCCGAGCGCTTCGCGCAAGAACACGGAATTAAAGCGATCCCGCTTGAGCCGGCTGTGCGAGATGCAGATGTGGTGGTAACAGCGACGAGCTCACACGAACCTGTTCTGAAAGGCGAGTGGTTGAAGAAAGGAGCACATGTCAACGCCGTAGGAGCAGCCAGGCCGGATTGGCGCGAACTGGATGATGCGGTGATGGCTAATGTGGTCGTGGTTGATTCCTATCAAGGCGCGCGAAGCGAGTCGGGGGACGTCATTTTGTCCGGGATCACTCCATATGCCGAGCTGGGCGAGATCCTGAACGGCACTAAGTCTGTGCCAGCGACTAAGACGACGGTGTTCAAATCGCTCGGGATGGCTGTGCAAGATGTAGCGACGGCGCAAATGGTCTACGAAGCTGCGAACTACCAGGGTAGCAAGTAAAACAAACGACCGAGCGCAGGTCGTCAGTTAGCCTATCTTAGAGGTCATGCGCGCATCTTCGCCAACGGCTTAGGCCACTACCTGCCGAAAGACCGAGAGGAATGCTTCCATCTCGCTCTTCTTGCCGATAGTGAGCCGCATGTGGTTCGGTAGGGCCGGGAATAAGCGCCCGACTTGGACGTCGCGCTCCTTGAATGCCTGGATCAACGGCACGACCGGGCGTTTCATATCGATCATGACAAAGTTGGCCTGCGAAGAAATCTGTTTGTAGCCCATGGCTTCGAGCTCGCCGGTTAGGAACGCTTTTGTCTCGGTATTTAAGCGACGGCCTTTCGTCACTTGGTCGTTGTCGTTGAGGCTGGCCATTGCCGCCACTAACGCCATGATATTGACACTGTCCCAAGGTTGATAGGGACGGATTCGCTCGATTGTCTCCCGCTGCGCGACACAGTAGCCGCAGCGCAGTCCGGCCATTCCATAAATCTTTGAGAAAGTGCGCGCGACGATCAGGTTCCGGTAATCCTTAACCATCGGCATCACACTTTCGTAGTCCGGACTGTCGGCATAATGGTAGTAAGCTTCATCCACTAAAAGCATGGTTTGCTGCGGAGCTTTAGCGATGAAATCGCGCAGATCGTTTTTCGGGGTGATGCTGGCGGTGGGATTGTTCGGGTTACAGACGTAAATAAGTCCTTCGTTCGCAGCAGCCGCCATCTTCGGAAGATCGTGAGCGAAAGTGGGGCTGAGCGGAACTTTGCTCACCTCAGCTCCGTTGGCGCGGGCGTGATTGAGAATCGCCTCGAACGTTGGCTCAGCCACGACCATCGTGCCGCGCCCAGCCGTCCCGTTCCGGTTTGCAGAAATCGGGCCGGTAAACACCTCGGCGCAAAGTTTGAGAATCTCGCCTGAGCCATCTCCGAGCAAGATTTGATCACGACCCACCCCGTTTAGTTTCGCGAGACTATCAATGAGTAAATCGGCATGCTCATCCGGGTATCGCCAGGCGAGACTAAACGCATCATCCATCGCTTTAAGAGCTTTCTGGGAAGGGCCGTAAGGATTTTCGTTCGAGCTTAGGCGAACAACGCCAGCAGTCGCAGAAGGCCGGGCCGTTGCCGAAGCAGCCGGCGGGCGCAAAATGGTTACGAGTGTGCCGGCCGCGCCGGCGCCGAGTAGCTGGGCAAATTTACGTCGAGAAATGGACATGGTTGTAGTTTTCACTGCGGAACCTCCGGAGTTTTCAATTCAATCCTTTTTGGCTGAATCAGGAAAGCCGTTTTTCTGGAAGCACGCCATGTGCAAAATCGATCTGGTGGAACAAGCTTCGATCGAGTAGCCAAATACCATGGAGATTGCTGGCGGGTGTCTTTGCGGTGGTACGCGCTACGTATTGAAAGTGGCCCCATTTTCGCTGGTCGACTGTCATTGCCATGATTGCCGGCGAAGTTGCGGCGCTCCCTGCGTGACCTGGGGATCGGTTCGCCGCGCAGATTTGATAATCGGAGGCCGTGAGCCGCGGAAAGTCGCTCATGCGGGCAGAATTCGTTCCTTTGCCGCCTGCTGTGGCACACACTTATTTTTCGAGGAGAGCAGTGATTCAGAGACGATCGATGTCACGATCGCGTCGCTCGATGATCCGGCTCCCTTTGCGCCGCAAAAAGTGATCTGGCTTGAAGACAAGCTGCCTTGGGTGGTGATCGACCAATCGCTCCCCTCTTTCCCGAGGAGCTCGGCGGAAGGAGAGAGCAAGAAGAACAAGACTGAAAAGGTTAAAAAAAGTTACAAAGGTTCCAACGGTATAGAAAAATGAATATCCTTCTGAAACCTAAGAAAGCGGTTGAAGCTCAGTTCGGCAAAAAAGCGACGATGGCGACGAACCTACTCAACATGGTAGGACAAGGTGAAAAGGCTTTTGGCTTTCTCACGGGCGACCTGGAATCCGGTTTTGATATTACTGTCGGGTTCTTTAACGACACCGCTCGTTACGTTGCCTTCAAGAAGCGATCCGATCGAAAGTGGGAGGAGAGCGATTTGCGAGCGGTGCTGATGCAGATCGGTCCGTTCTCCAACTGGACGAGTAAACCGGGCTCCGATTTCTTCGATTATGCTGAGAAGAGTGGTGGCAAGATTGTCGCTGAAGCGACTGGCTGGCAGTCACCCAAAAGGCATTATGCCTTTGCTTTCGTGGCGACGCTCGACGGTGAGATCGGCATTCTTCCGGATAAGAGCGCCTTGGATCAAAAGTTTCCCACTTAGTGAAGAAGTAAAGGGTAGAAACGTCGGTGAGACGAGGATACCTATTGCTGGTTCTTGTCGGCGGTTTGTTCCCGCTGGTTCCCTGCTCGGGGCGGAGCCGGCGACTGAAATTCCAACAACATTTAATCCGGACTGATGAGGCCCCCGGGTGCAGCGGCTTCGGTCTGGTGGACTGCTTTACATCCCAAAAACCCATCGCCGCCGAAGCGTTGTTCTTTTTGATCCTGTCTCATGCAGCGCAAGCCGCGCCTGGAAGCTGGTTCTCCTCGGTAGCTGCGCCTTTTAGAAGTCGCTGAAGTCGCTATGTCTATTCGCGGCGCTGTTTCTCAACCAGGTGACGCAACTGGCGCTCCATCGTCTTGAAGGCGTCATGCACGACTTTCGCCAACGGCTCGTGCGTCCCGTTATCCACCTGTTTCTCCTCGGCCACGAGCTCGTGACCGGGGGGTACCGTGACGTCGATGCGAACGCGGAATGTATTTCCCTTTTTGTGAGCATGATTCGGTTGCTCGATCGCGACATCGCAGCGGCTGATGTGAT
>QHNU01000108.1 GCA_003218525.1 Verrucomicrobiota bacterium | reverse complement strand
CATGGGCTTTGTCTATGCTCTGATGATCAACGCCAACATCAACGGCGTCTCCCACAATTTCATTCACAACCCCTTCTTCCGACCGAATTGGATGAACCGCGTCTTTGGCATCATCGAGTCGATCGCCTGCTGTTTTTCGCAGACCTATTACGATGTCGTCCACATGCAACACCATAAAGGTAACGCTGATCGGCCCGATGATCATGGCGAGACCATTGACTGGATTTCCATTTACCGTCACGGGCACGATGGCGAGGCGGAGAATCCCTGGAGCTATGTTTTTCTCAGCTTCTTCCGCGATAATCCGGCGGCCATTCGCAAGGAGCTGCGCAAACGCGGGAATCGCGAGTTGATGTGGGGAAATATCGAGCTGGCCTCATTCGCGACCGTCTTATTCATCATGTTCCTCTTCAACTGGCGCTATATTCTCTTCTTCTTTCTGCCGTTTTTTTACCTCGGACACTGCTTCAGCTATTTGAACGGTTACTTTCGCCATTATGGCGCCAATCCCGACAAGCCGATTGCGTGGGGGGTTACAATTGGCTATTCTTCTACAACGGTTATCACGCGGAGCATCATTTCCGGCCCAAGGTGCACTGGACGAAAATGGAGCAATTCCAGCGGCAGATTGCCAAGCTGCAAAAGCAGGAAGGCGTACGCGTTATTAACCGCGCGCATATGCTCGGGTTCCTCGATCCTAATCTTCCACTACGGGGGAAAAAAGAGCCGGCCGAAACCGCCGAGGCCGTTTCGTAGGGCGGCACTCTCAGGCGAGTTACATCGTTACGGGCCAGGCTTAAAAGAATCCCGTAATTTCTCTTTTTTTGATTCGCAATCGTCCTGCAGTCGCCGGATTTCGGTCGTTAATTGCCGTTGCAATTTTTCCACCTCATCAACCTGCCCCGCTACAATCGCCTTTTCGATTTCTTGACTCAGAAAAATTTTCTTCCCTGCAATTTTTGCCTCAAACTGGGAATCGATTTCCCCCAGCTTAGCTTTTTGCTCGTCGGTGAAAGACGCGCTCGGAGCGTTTTTCTGAAGTCGTTCCATCGCCAACTCGTAAGCCGATTTCATGGCAGAAAACCGTTGTCCGTTGCGCCGATGAAATCAATTTCTAAGTTACCACTCTAATGCGTCCAAAAATTCGCCTCCTTAGCACTGATTTCGACGGCACCCTTGTCGCCCATGATGACAATCCAGTGCTCGATCCGGATTGTATGGAGTTAATCGGCCAGCTGCAGCAAACCGGAGCAACATGGGCGATCAATACAGGCCGCTCGGTTGAACTCCTGGAATCGGGTCTGCTCGATTTCAAATTTCCCATTCACCCCGATTTTATTCTGACAAGCGAACGTGAAGTATTTCGTCCGGCGCAAAACGGCAGCCACAAATGGGAGGCGTTCGGCGATTGGAATGATCGCTGCGCGCGCGCTCACGTCGAGCTATTCACGTCGGCGGAGTCAGTTCTGAGTGAGATTGTTGATTTCATCAACCAGAACACCAACGCGCGGGTGCTCTATCTGGGCGAACGTGTCGAAGGAGTCGTCGCACAAAACGAGGAAGAAATGGATCGCATTACCAGATTCATCGACAAGGTGCGTCGAAGACAACCGCAGTTCAATTATCAACGGAACACTGTCTACCTTCGTTTTTGCCACGCCGATTACCACAAAGGCGCTGCTTTGGGCGAGTTGGCCCGGCTAATCGAAATTCCGCGCGAGAACATTTTCGCAGCCGGTGATCATCACAACGATCTTTCGATGCTAGACGGCCGTTTTGCTGCCATGCCGGCGTGTCCGGCGAACGCGATCGATGCGGTGAAGGAGACGGTACGAGCAGCCGGCGGCTACGTGGGCTCGCGGGATTATGGTGCCGGCGTTTACGAGGCATTGCTCCATTTTACAGATACCAATAATTAAACTGTAACCCGACACGATGTTATCCCGAGCGCACAGACAATGCTCATCAAGGGTCTCGCGAGACTGCAATGTCCGCTGGTTATTTGGCGGTCTGCGCGGGAATCTCTACTGGCGTCGTGATCAGCGTGCCACGTCTCTCCGCGAAACGATTGGTCATGTAAGTCATCATCAAGACCCAAAAGGCGAGTGCGAGAGCGAATAGCGGAAATTGAAGCGCCAAGGGGAGAGAGTAGATAATCGCCATCAACGGAACCCACACTGCCCAGGTCGCAACCAGCACGGGCAAGGCGTGAGCGCGATAATATTTCCAAGTCAATAATGGCCGCAGTTTTGACCAGGAATAACCGTAGTTTTTCCAGGCATAACCCCAGATCCCGTAAGGGGCGGCGAAGAATGGATTATAACCGAATTGATCGATGACGATTTTCGCCGCGACGATCGAGAGGCTGACGCGATCGCCAACGGATCTCGCAAGCATTCGGTACATCAGGTTCACCAGAAATCCGTCGAACGCCCAAAAAGGCGCGTTGAAAATGAAATTGCGCCCGTTCTCAATGCGAGGGCGACCATGTTGAAAGAAAATAATGACAAACAGCTCGGGCAACGCAGCGCCGACGATCACTGAGGCGATGAGGACAAAGGCGAGGCCGTGCTGCTGCTTGTAGTTGGCAAGCGTATTAAGCAAGGCGGCGCTCGGGGGATGGAAATAATAGGCCAGCAAAAGCGTGAGCATGATTGCTTGAAGGACGAATGCCGGGGCGGCATTGGCTTTGGCTGCTTCCCAGCCAATCAACCACGGCGTGCGCTCGCGCGACATGCGCGCAAAACTGGCGTGAGGATTAGTCATCGAGCAAGCTGAATCATGGCTGTGCAGCCGCCACGGCTGCCATGACAAAGTGTTATCCCGAACGCATGTGAGGGATCTGGCCTAATATTCTACATTGCACATTCCGACCGGCGTAATCGTTTGCGCTGTCGCGAGATCCTTCGGTCCGAGCTGGACGGGCATTGTCGGCGCGACTCGGGATGACGCGCGTTGATGCTCGCGCGCTTGGGCCGTAGTCTCATTTGTGGTAGCTCCGATGAAGCCTTCAATTAAATCGCTTCTGCTCGATGAGCTGATCGAGGAGCTATGGCAATTGAATGAGCCGCCTTATCGCGCGAACCAGATCGCGACATGGATTTATCGGAAGCGCGTCCGTTCCTTCGATTCGATGAGCGATTTACCGCGACCACTGCGCCAAAAACTGAAGACCAAATTCGCTTATACCGATCTCGAGATCGTTCGCATACTGGGCGGGAAAGATGCAACCCGGAAATTCTTGTTCCGTCTAAGCGACGGCAACCTCATCGAGTCGGTCCTGATTCCGGCATCGCCTGCACTTTATGGTTCGCGCTCGGATCGACGAACTATTTGTGTTTCTACGCAGGTGGGATGCGCCTACGGCTGCAAATTCTGTGCGAGCGGTTTAGATGGATGGAAACGCAACTTGTCGGCAGATGAAATTGTCGATCAGATCATCGCGGTCGAGCAGGAAGCGGGTGAGCGCCTCGACAACATTGTCTTTATGGGCATGGGTGAGCCGCTGGCAAATTACGAAAACCTGCTGCGAGCCATTTCCATTCTCAATGCGCCTTGGGGAATCGGAATTGGAGCGCGTCACATCACGGTTTCAACGAGCGGTCTTGTGCCGCAGATTCGGAAACTTGCTGACCAGCCGCTCCAAATTCGGCTGGCGGTATCCTTGCATGGCGCTACGGACGCGGTGCGGAGTCAGATCATGCCGATCAATCGCAAGTATAATGTTGAGGCCCTGTTTGATGCCTGCCGTTATTACAACTCGCGCAAGAAACAGCGCATCACGTTCGAATACATTCTGATTGAGAACGTGAACGATAGCGTTGACCAAGCCCACGCTCTGGCGAAACGCGCGCGCGATCTCGAAGCCAAGGTAAACCTGATTCCATACAACACCGTGGACGGACTTGAATGGACACGACCGCCGCGACCCCAGCAGGAGAGATTTCTTGCCGTTTTGCGGAACGCGGGTGTGACAGCGACCTTACGGCGGGAGAAGGGCCATAACATTGCCGCGGCCTGTGGCCAACTCCGCTTGCAGACGGAACGTGCGCTAACAGCGGATTTCTCGCCAACCACTGCGGGGCCGATAAGGGCCGCTTAACTCCGCGTGAAACCTTTTGCACGGTCCTTAATCGTGGAGTTTAATCAATTTGTATGGCGGGATTCGATCACGAGCCCGAGCGCGCTTGGGACGAATACGACTGGGAACGATTTCTCCAACAGCAGGATTACAAGACGGAGAAGTACATGGAACTGTTGGAGAAGTATCTTGATGACCCGAATCGGGACCAGATCATCGCTCGGGAAATGGGATGGACGCAGTTGCTTGAGGGAAAGGACTGGACGCAGGAGGTCGACGCGCTGCTCGAGGAAGACGCCGGTGAAGAACGGGTCGAACCACCGGACTCATTCGAAGAGCACAGTCTTTATCGCGCCGCCTTCGCACTTACGGTTTGGATCGATCAAATGTTTGACGCGGACGCAACGCTGCAGAATGAGCCCTCGGCCGTGAAACTCGCCACTCATGCCGCGCTGGCGAGCGCGAAACTCGCAGCAGCGTTGAGCGGGGAAGACGTCGATGAAATAGGGATGACAATTGCGTATTTGAAACGCGCCCTTAAGGCAATCACCCTCTCGATAGATGGCGCGGCTGCGCTATTGCGGGAAAAGCGTATCTCGGTCGCGCAACATGCTGTTCTGCTGCAGCGTCTTTTCCAGGTCCGCGATGGTATTATCACCCTAACCGGCGAGTATCGCGGCGAATGGAGGCGGCGCTTCGGCAGTCGCTAACTGCGACTGTTGAATGAATTAGCCGCTCATCCGTCCAATAATGCATACGGAAGCAACTGCGGCTCAGCCCGATGTGTCGGAGCTTGATCTGGTGAAACGCTGCCAGCAAGGTGATACAACGGCCTTCGACGAGCTTGTCACGCGCTACCGAACGAGGATTTTTGGAATGATTTATAACATGGTCCATAACGAGCAAGACGCCTGGGATTTAGCTCAGGACAGTTTTGTCAAGGCGTGGAAGTCGATTAACCGGTTTCGGGGAAAGTCGTCATTTTACACTTGGATTTACCGCATTGTCATGAATGTGACGATTGATTGGCTGCGCAAGAAACAGGTTAAAGGAGCTGGCACAGAATTCGATGATTCGATCCAGCTGAAGGAGGTCGACCCGGCGTCAAAGACCGTCCCGCGAGCGGAGGCGCTGCCACACCAGCGTCTTGAGCGGCAGGAAATTCGCTCCCGGATCGATCAGGCCATTGCGCAGTTATCGCCGGAACATCGCGGCGTGATTCTGATGAAAGAAACTGAAGATATGCAGTATCACGAAATTGCGGAAGCGCTCGGCTGCTCAATTGGCACCGTCATGTCGCGGCTATTCTACGCTCGCAAGAAATTGCAGCATTTGCTGAGGGATGTTTATGAAAACGTTTGAGGAAAAATGGACTGCCTGGATCGACGACCAGTTGACTGGTCGCGAGCTGGAGGAGTTCGAGGCATCTCTGCCAGACAAAGCGACAGCGCAGGCGGAGAAACAGAGTGCGAAGCAGCTAGGTTCTCTGTTGCGCGAACAGATGGCCCCGGTACTCAATAATGCGGAATTTTTCAGTCATCAATTGCGCGAGCGCTTGGACCGCGAGGATCGAGGACCCACGGTACGCGCAGTCAGCACCGGGTGGTGGACCATCCGCCGGCTGTTGTGGAGTAGCGCTACCGCTCTGGCAATTTTTGTGATTTGCGCCGTGGTGGTGATTCGTAACAAGCCACCCGCGGACCAATCCGAGTACCTCACGCAAATTTTGAACTATCGAGTCGATCCGGCTATCAGCCCGAATGCGACTATCACGATGTTTGAGAAGAAAGACGAACACGTGACCGTGCTTTGGGTAGACGGATTGCAATCGCTCCCCCCCGAGTACGCCGCTAAATAAAATGGAGCGTCGCGCTTTGCTGCTCATCGCGATTTTTGCAGTCGCGCTCAGCAGCAGCAGCGTCGCGATTCGGGCAGATCAGACAGTTTGGAGCGGGATTATTATCGCCAGCAATTCGGGGCCACCGGAGCCGACGCCAACGGAACTGACCCCGGTCGAGGCGACCTTGCGGCAGTTGTTCGGCTATACTCGATTGCATCTAATTGGCGAGGCACGCAAAACATTAAAAAGTGGCCAGGAAGACTGGCTCGCCACCACCAAGTACTTTGCCCTTCGAGTCGATGCTCGGGGCCAGAAAGCCGGCGCCTACGTTCTAAATCTAAAGCTTTTGCAGGAAAATAAGGTGCTACTGGAAACGGACGCCCAGCTCAGCAAAGCCGGCCCGCTCGTCATTCGCGGGCCGCAAATCGGCGACGGGCAGTTGGTCATAGTCCTCATGGTGCAGTAGTGGCGCACATGCAAATTCGCTGATCCGCTGTTTAGTGAGCGGATGCGCCGGGTCTGGGCATTGTTCATTTTTACTGCCGTGACTTCGCTGAAGGCCGAGAAGCCGTTCGAGTTCCCAACTACGCCAGGCAAGCTTCCAAAGCATATCCGACCGATCGAGTACGCGATTCGCATTCAGCCCGATCTCGCGAAACTCACGTTCAGTGGCAGCGAAACAGTGCAGCTCAGTGTCGAATCTCCTACGCGCCAGATCGTTTTCAATGCATTTGACGTAAGCGTCACTGAGGCGCGCATCGATGAAAATCTGATCGCAAGTTCCGCTGTTAAAGCCGATACAAAAAACGAGCTCGTCACCCTCTCTTTGCCAGAAGAACTTCAGCACGGACAGCACACTCTCGCGCTCAAATTTAATGGCAAAATCAACCAGTTTGGCCGTGGCCTTTATTACGCGAAGTAGGAACCGGGGCAAAGAAACTATTGCTTGGCACGCAATTCGAGGCGACCGATGCGCGCCGACTCTTCCCTTGCTGGGATGAGCCAGTTTTTCGCGCGCGTTTTCAGCTAAGCGCCGTCGTGCCGGAAAACTGGATGGCGGTTTCCAACATGCCGATCGCGAGTGAGCGGAAAGTCAGCGCTGGACGTGAAGTCAGTTTCCAGCCGACGCCTTCCATGTCGACCTACTTGAATGTCTTTTGCGCAGGTGAGTTTGACGCGATCGAATCCGAAACTGAAGGGGTCAAGCTGCGCATCATCACCACGAAAGGCAAGGCAGAGAGCGGCCGCTACGCCTTGGAAAGCACGGCGCAAATTTTGCACTATTACAATCAATATTTTGGGATTCCATATCCATTGCCCAAGCTCGATCAACTCGCGATCCCGGGTGGATTTGGGGGCGCCATGGAGAATTGGGGCGGAATTACCTACTACGAAACGGCGTTGCTGTTCGATCCGCAGAATTCTTCCATCACGACGAAGCAGCGTGTTTATGAAGTCATCGCCCACGAGGTCGCCCACCAATGGTTCGGTGATTTAGTGACCATGGCGTGGTGGGACAATCTCTGGCTAAACGAAGGATTCGCCTCGTGGATGGGGACGAAATGTACAGCGCATTTCAATCCGCAATGGGAAGTCTGGCTCGAAAAGTCGATTCCGCGCGATCCCGCTCGGCGGATCGGTATTCCGAAGGAGCAGGCAATGGAAGGCGACGCTCGGGCAACCACGCACCCTATCCAGCAGCCAGTCGCCACTGAGGGAGAAGCGAATAATGCGTTCGATGACATTACCTATAAGAAGGGGCAATCCTTTCTTCGGATGCTCGAAAGCTTTCTGGGCGAAGAGCCATTCCGTGATGGGATCCGTCGCTACATCCAGGCGCATCAATATTCCAACTCCACGACCGCGGATTTGTGGAATGCGTTGGATGCGGCTTCAGGAAAGCCGGTCACGGAAATCGCAGCGGCATGGACAGAACAACCGGGGTTTCCAGTTGTCACGGTAAAGCGCGAAAACAACGGCAAGGTTTTGCTCGCGCAAGAGCGTTTTACAATTGGTTTTTCCAAGGCATCCGACGGGCTTTGGAAAATTCCGATCACTTATTTCATAGATGCTCAGAGCGCGCCGGCGACGATGCTAATGTCGCAAAAAACAACATCGCTTGAAGACATCCCAATGGACCGAGCACTGAAGCTAAACGTCGACGGCGCGGGAAACTACCGTGTCGCTTACGACGCGACCTCGTGGAAACTTCTGCTCGCGTCACTGCCCAGGATGAACGCGCCCGACAAAGTGAACTTGCTTAGCGATGCCTGGGCCTTTGTCCAGGCCGGGCTGCAACCCCTCGCCTTTTACATTGATTTAGTCGGTCGCCTTCCGCAGGACACGGCGCTCGCGGTGCGCGAGCAGATCATCAACGTCTTTGATTCCATTAATCATTTGCTCGCAGACACCCCGCAACGCGACCAGTTTCGCAACTATGCCCAATGGGTTTTGCGGCCGACACTGAACGAACTCACCTTTGAACCGATCCGGGCCGAACTGCCCACGGCACCTGTGTTGCGAGCAAGCTTGATCCAAGAACTCGGTCTACTCGGTGACCAAGACGTGATCAAACGATGCCGAGAAAATTTCGAAGCTTATTTGAAAAATCCTGCCAGCGTTCCATCCGATCTACGCGGAGCCACATTTGCGGTCGTCACGCGCAACGGAAATGCGGAGATCTGGCAGAGACTCCATGATCTCGGCCTAAAAACGACGAGCACAGAGGAGAAGCAAAACTATTATGATGCGCTCGCCTTTGCGACTGATCCAGCGCTCATCAAAAAGACGCTCGCTATCGCGTTGACTGATGGGTTACCGACGAGTCGCGCGGTCTTTCTCGTATCCAAAGTCGCGAGAGAAAGCGATCGTCCGGACCTGGCGTGGGAATTCGCCAACGCGAACTTCAAGGGCTTGCTTGCGAAAGTCGACGCTCTTGGTGCAAACAGCTATATTCCGAGCCTCTTCACCTTCTTTACTAATCCGAATCGTATCGAGGAACTCCGCAGTTTTGCCAGTATCCATCTGTCGGAACCGAGCGCGAAGCCAGTCGAAATTGCGGCCGATGAAATCCGATTTCGGGCCGACCTGCGCCGGCGCTTGATCGAGCAGATCGGAGTGTTGAAGTAAACTATCGCGGCGGCTCTTCCGCTCGCATCGAAGGCGAGGGTGAGATCGCTACACCCCGCTCGGCCAATGCAATCATAGCCTTCGCCTGCTGCCAGCCATACCAGGCCCGGCTGAGCAGGAAAAACGCGAGCACGGCCGTCCAAAGCGATTGCCAGAGCAATCCCAGCATCGCAAGCAGCGCGCCGCCGATCAATCCAACTACACTTGCGATTTGCAAGCTGCGAAACGGTCCGAACGGAAACCAGAGAAGTCCGCGCAGAATCTGTCCGCCATCGAGCGGAAAGATCGGCAGGATGTTGAAGATGAGAAGACCAAAGTTCATGTAGTTTAGGTCGTTAAAAAAAAGTGTGGCATCGTCGGGCCGTCCAGGTATCTGGTCCTGTGAGACAATTCCAGACGCAAGTCCGATAATTGGAATGAGCGCCACGTTGACGAGCGGGCCAGCGGCAATGCTCCAGAGATAGGCACCGGCGCGTGGCGGTGGATTTACAAACGCGATCCCGCCGAGCGGCCAAAGCACAATGCGATCAGCGACACCACCAACTTGCCGACAAGCGAGTGCGTGTCCGAATTCATGCATGAGCACAATACAAAAAAGGGCGAGGTATTCGAGCAGTCCCCAAACCGGTGATTCGTAGCGCCGAGCGAAACTTGTCACGAAGATGGCCGCGACTATGAACCAGGTGAAGTGCAGGTAGACCGTGATCCCGGCGAAACGAAAGAGACGAATGGCGCCGGTTCGCATGCTGCTTCCTCAACCCAAATCAGGTCGGCTGCAAACTGACTACAGATTCACGTCCGTCTGCGGATTTTCAGGAGTGATCAGCAGGCGCATTGGAATCATCGCCGACTCGAAGAAGCCGTGCCGCTTAAAAAAAGCTTGCGATTTAATTTCCGGACGGTCCGTCAGCAAAGTAATGCGGAGAAAGTTTTTCTTTCGCGCAAAATCGATGGCGTATTCGAGTAATTGCGAACCGTATCCTTTATCCCGATGTGCCTTGTGGATGACGAGGTCTTCCAGCAGGATGACAAAGCCGCCTTCCGCTGTACTGATGGTGAAAAGCAGGTTGATCATCCCGACAATAGAATGGTCGCATCGCAACACGAAGACGCGCCCGCGATTTGGCTGCTCGAAAATTAAACGCAACCCGCGAAGTTGCTTTTCCTTATTGGGACGGAAATCGCTCTCTTCGCTAAACAGCTCGCCCAATAAATCGGATAACTCGTCCAAATCCTCTTCAATCGCAGGCTCGATCACGACATGACTCATTGTCGCGTTTATCACAGAAAAACCCACCCGTGGCAACCCGCGGTTTTCATTGACAAGAGGACACTGACTTTTACTTTGCCGTCCCTTTTCCGGCCGCGGCATGAAACGAACCTACCAACCATCGAAACGGACCCGCAAGCGCCAGCATGGTTTTCGTGCACGGATGAAAACCAAAGGCGGTCGCGCCATCCTGGCCCGGCGCCGGCAACGTGGTCGCAAACGCTTGCTCCCCAAAGGCGTAGAAAATCATTACGCCCGGCACACTCAGGCCTGATTTAGCGCGCAAGCTCGCGCAGCCGACCGGCGTAACCGGTTAACTCGAGGTATCCGGCGCCCCTTATTTCGTTGTCTCGAACATTCCCGACCGCGTCGATTGTGCCCTCCCAGTAAGTAAGCGGCGCTAGGACGAGTTCCTGGTCTCTTAGAATTGGTCGAACTATGAACGTCAATTCGCGCGAAGGAATGTCGATCCTCCACTCGATCGGATAATCCGCACCCGTTTTCTCGCTCCTCCAACGAGCCAAAGGCGTCATCGTAAAATCGCGCGATGTGAGATGCGTTGGCTTGCCGTTGGCATCGACGAACGTTCCGTTCGACACTGGATCGACCGTGCCGTTATCGAGTCGCATTTGATAGAGCATTAACTCGGTTCGGTTCGCGAACTGCACGCAAAGCCAATTCCACCCAACCTGATTCGGCGCCAATTGATTCGTCGCCCATTCATGGTCGAACCAGCTCATGCCGGTCACATCGCATTCTTTTCCGCCAAGGCGAATCGTCCCGCTGGTCGCGAGTCGCGTAATAGAATAATAATGTGACGCGTGATTTTCGCCGCTCGCTTTCAGACTCACACCGTTGTCGCCGTGAACGACGGGCGCATTTTCCGGTAGAAGTATTAAGTCGAGATTTGTATCCTGTGCTGCGGCAGAGAGACGAAATTCGCCGGCCGAATTCAGTCTCAAAGACCAGTTCTCGATCCACGCGATTTCATCACCGCGGTCGAATCCCGCTTCCGCGAATGTTCCGCGGTTTGTCTTTTGATCGAATCGGAATCTTCGTCCAACCGCATCAGTGACGGTAAAATGGGCAAACTTCAGATCTTCGACGACAAAGTGCGATCGGGCTGGAGTTCTTTGCGATGGAGGAATAATGCCCTCTCGGAAAAAAGTGAGCTCGAAACCAAACCGGCGGCCGGTTTGATCGAAAAGATTGCCCGTAAAGTACCACCATTCGGTCTTGAATTCAGAATGGGCATGATGGTCGCGCGGGAATTGATATTGCCAGCCCGGAGCCGCGCTGCGCCAACCTTGAGCCAGGCAGCCTGCCGCCGCCCAAACGATCATCGCGGCACACCGCTTCATTCCGAGCGAAGCGCCGCGGCGAGATGGAGCTGGCCGGCACGCGCCGCTGGAACTAGTGCCGTACAAATCGCGCTCGCCAAGACCCAGAGGGGAGTGAGCACGAGCATCGACCACGGTATTCGCAACTGAATGGTCCACCCAAAGAAGGCGCGATTGACGACGGAAGTGAGAATGAGCGACAAGGCCAATCCGGAGACCATTCCAAGAAAACTGGCTGCGCCTCCGACCAGGATCGATTCCCAAACGACCATCCGTCGAATCTGCTTGGCCGAAGTCCCGATCGCCCGCATGACCCCCAGAGTACGGGATCGCTCGACAACCAGCGTCAGAAACGAGAGGAGGATTCCCGAAATGGCGACGGCCACAGCAATGGCGCGCAAGACCGAGGTGACGGCGAATGTTTGATCGAAAATTTCAAACACCCGCGCGCGCAAGGCACGGTTTGCGTAAACGGCGAACTCCCCTCGCCCGTTGAATTGCCTGCGAAAATCGGCCGCGATATTTTCCGGATTAGCGTCCCTAGCTAAGTAAACGCCGATACTGTTGATGCGGCCATCATGGAATAACTGGGTGAATTTCTTGTCGGTCATAAAAACGAGTCCCTGATCGCGGGTGTAATCGTAAAAGATGGCAAGAACAGGAAGCGCGACGTTTCCACTTGGCGTCGCAATATCGAGAGACTCTCCCGGGTGGATCTGGTACCGACGGGCGAAGCTTTCCGAAACGATGACGCAGCGCTCGGTTCGAAAACGCTGCGTCAGCTCTGCTTGGTGAGGTTCGACAAAGACGAAGCTGCGCGGACCATCTGCCCGGATTGCGGCCAGTGCCATTCGATCGCCACGAAATGGCAATTCGATCTCGCGAAAAGTGTCGACTGCTTTAACCGCCGGATGCGATTCGAAAAAGGAAGCCACTGCCGGCGGCAGAAATGAAGTGGGCCCGGCGATCTCATTGGAAGCCGGCGCAACGAAAAGATCGGCAATAAGCACTCGATCGATCCAGGTCACCACAGTTTGCCGAAAGGAAAAAATCATTACCCCCACCCCAACTGTCATCCCCACCGCGGAGGCGAGGGCAGCGATCGTGACAGAATTCCGAGCAAGCGATCTTCGTAAATTGAGCGCCGCGATTTGCGCTTCAAGCCGAATACGCGGAGCAAGTTGGATCAGTCCCACCAACTTGCTGACCACAAAAGGGGCAAGGCCGGACGCACCAGCCAGGCAGAAAAAAGCCGCCACGAAACTTAGCCAGGGCGGTCCGGTTCGAAGCGCGAGAAAACTGCAAATGCCGGCCGCAGCCAAGACCACGGCCGCAGCTGCAAGCCAGAATCGTGAAATGCCGTTGTACTTTTCGGATTCCACTTCAGGATGCAACGCGGCAATCGGGGACATCCGCGCGGCGGCACGCGCCGGCATAAAAGCGGCAAGGATGACGGAGATGCAACCGAGGACGGCTGCTCCTGCATAGGTCGTCCAAGTCGTCGTAACATCTCGCACGCTGATCAAGACGTAAAGCGAGGAGATGGTTTCAGAGACTGCGCTGATCAACGATCGCGCTAGCAAATTGCCAAGGACAAGGCCGAGCAGTGTCCCAATCATAGCCGCCACCATTGCTTCGCTCACGAAAATCGCGCCGATTTGGATCGGTGAGACTCCGAGGGAACGGAGGATACCAATCTCTCGCCGGCGACGGATGACGGAAGCGGAGATCGTGTTGAAGATCAGAAAGGCGCCGACAAACAAGGAGACCAGGCTCATTGCGGTCAGATTGAGTTGAAAACTCGAGAGCATTTTGTCCACTTGCTCGCTGCGTTGCGCAGGCGCAGCAACTTCGGCGTTCGCTGGAACTGCCGCGCGCAAGTGCGCGATCATATTTGCGCGATCGCGCGGCTGATCGATTTGCAATTGAATCGAGCTGAGAAAGCCGCTTCGCCCGAGCAGTTCCTGCGCCCAGCCGATATCCATGGCGGCGAAATGTTCATCCAGCTCGCGCAGAACTGATGCCTTCATAATGAAGCCAACGCGCATTGCGTACTCGTTTCCATTGACCTGAATGCGCAGTGAGTTGCCGCGATGCAGATGATGACGAGCGGCGAACGTTTCCGTCACGGCAATAACGTCACTGCCGCCGAGCCATTGGGTGATGTCGAAGGTTTTCGCCGAAAAATTCGTCAGCTCAAATGTACGAAACGGTGTGTTGGTGAAAATGTCGATTCCAAGAAGATCGAGATATTCACCAGGGAAATCAGGCAGCGTAACCAGACCGCGAACGAGCGGCGTCGCTGCGGTGACGCCTTTGGTTCTTTGAACGGTCGGAAAAAGTTCGTCGGGCAAATCATTGGCCGGTGCGTTGATTTGCAATTGCGATTTTCCAGCGACGACATCAATGGTCGCGGCAAATGCACGACCGGCGCTACCATTGGCGAGTTGGATTGCGAGAAAAACCGCAACTCCGACGGCGACGCTGAGAATGTTGAGCAATGTTAGCAGCCGATGCGATCCAACGTACCGCAGGACTTGCCAGTGGAAGAAACGAACGAGGTTCACGACGAAATTCGATTGCGTAACGACACAACTGCGAGAAAATATTCTCTCGCCTGCGCTGGAAAGATGAAAAATCGTGCGCTTCTCAATGCGCAGCAAGCACCGTTAGCTCGATTGGCAGAGCAAGTGACTCTTAAACACGTCCGGTAGCGGGGTAACAACGCCAGTTACCGAATAAGCTACTGATTCAGAAGCGCCAGACTTACACTTGCCGGGATGTCTCTTCTGACGACTGTCTCGGACGCGTCAGAACATGTGCCGAGAAAGTCGGCGTCTGGACAAAGGCTGACAACGTGATGTTGTTCGATGACTTTATTTATGTAGCCAGTGAAACGTTTCTCTCTCGCTGTTGTCATCGCAATAGTCGTCAATTATCTCGCAGCGGTTTGTTCCGGTGGCGCAGAGCTTCAACTGAAGCAAACGATCCCGCTCTCCGAAAAGCAGCACGAGCTCTCGCTGCTCGCCCTGCTGATGGTGTTGTCGCATCGAGCCGTGAACACCGGCGAGGGCATTCTCGTCGTGAGCGCTGAAGAACGCCATGAATTGCAGCGTCGGCGCCGGGAGCGTTGGAACTGATGAACACTGGCGGCGGAGCGCCACTCGCGGAGAGCCAGAGACAAGGAGGCCGGGTTAACCCATAAGCGCGGTCACCCCGACTTCACCCTGACCGAGCGCGGGCAAAATAAGTTTTGGTATCACCACTGCTGAGCAACGAATCCTAACGTGATGCTGACCAAGTTTCCGCGCTCTAAAACCTCACCGACCAACTCAAGGCCGCGGCGCTCACGCGCGAAAGAGCTGCCTTTGCGGGCGGAGTTGTTTGGCGTCGAGCAACTCAAGCGCCACGCGCGGTTCATCGCAGTGCAACACAAGATCGTCAGTGGCCGCGCTTCTGCCCAGCTGCTCAATCGGCTGGATCAGAACGAGAAAGAGCTGCGCGCTTTTAATCGCGCGACTCTGGCGGTGGATCAAAGCCGCCGCGTCACGCCCGCGGCGGAGTGGCTGCTCGATAATTTTTACCTTATCGAAGAGCAGATTCAGCTGGCTCGTCGGCATCTGCCGCGAGAATACAGCCGCGAATTGTCGCGCCTAACAAGTGGTCCATCCGCCGGTTTCCCGCGCGTTTACGACATCGTCTTGGAATTGATCTCGCACGTGGACGCGCAGATCGATGCCGAGTCGCTGAGCGCGTTTGTGGCCGCGTATCAGACGGTGGCGCCGCTGAAATTAGGGGAACTCTGGGCGGTCCCGATCATGCTGCGGCTGGGATTGATCGAGAATCTGGCCCGTATAACCACCGGGCTGACCCAAAACCGGCGTGATCGCAATCTGGCCAACCAATGGGTGGAGCGTTTGCAGGCGATGGCGGAGAAAAATCCCTCGCGCATCGTCATCGTGGTAGCGGATATGGCGCGGGCGGAGCCGCTGTTATCCAGCTCGTTCGTGGCGGAATTTTGTCAGCGCCTTTCGCGCTTGAATCCGGTGCTGCATCTGGCGCGCGGCTGGCTCGAGCAGCGCACACTCGAGCAGGGCCTCTCGGTTGAGCAACTGATACATCAGGAAAGCCAGAGCCAAGCCTCCGATCAGGTTTCCGTCAGCCACAGCATCTCGAGTCTGCGCTTGCTGAGTGCGATTGATTG
>QHNU01000258.1:6762-7276 GCA_003218525.1 Verrucomicrobiota bacterium | reverse complement strand
TATGAAGTAGGGGTTTCCTATTATGGGCGGACCTACGAGCAGGGGAAAAAGATCAGCTGGCACGATGGTCTCACTGTCATCGTCGCAATCGTGAAATACAATGTATTGCGGACTTAATGACACATGGTAGTCAAGACCCAGCGAGGCGATCCCATCGTCCCGTGGAAGCAATACCGGTCGGGAACGCTAAGAACGCCCCGACAGGAGCGAGGCGACTATAATCGCCGCAGCCACGGCGCTCTGTCGTCGTGTGATAGCCCCCTAGAAAAGAGAAGGCCGCTTCTTCTGTCTCCCTGGAAGGCTAGGAACGCCTCGACAGAGCGAGGCGACTACAATCACTGTAGCCACGGCGCTCTGTCGTCGTGTAGCCACGAATGAAGCTGCCTTTGTTTCACTGGACCCGACGGATAGAGCGGGCCGCCCGAGCCGGTTTAATCCTGTTCGGTCTTGGGCTGCTCCTCTTCAACTTCGTCCGGATCATCGTCGGACCGATCGGTGATTACCATTATCATTG
>QHNU01000258.1:4012-6754 GCA_003218525.1 Verrucomicrobiota bacterium | reverse complement strand
TGGCAACTCGGAAACGATCTGCTGAACGGGCGCTCACTCTACCTCGGCCCAGGTGGCCGGCCGCCGGATTATCCAAACCCGTACCCGCCGTTCTGGGCGATGGTTCATGCTCCTCTCACTATCTTCTCAGCGCATCTGGCGCAGATTCTCGTTTTCCTGCCACTGTATCTGGGGTCGCTCGGTTTACTCCTGTGGACTCTTCATCGTCTGACTCAGCCGCATCTGCCACTCGATCGCACTAGAGAATTCTGGGCAACAGCGCTCGCCATGCTCATCGCGGTTCAATTTCTCGCCCGGGATATGGCGGAGTGCGGCGTTAACATCGCTCTCGTAGGACTGGCATGGTTCGCCATCTATGCCTGGACGCGACACCGCGACTGGCTCGGCGGAGCGAGTCTGGGTCTGGCGATTGCGTTGAAAATGACGGCGGCCTTGTTCGCTCCCTATTTCCTCTGGAAACGGCAGTGGAAAATCGCCGGCGCTGCCACATTGTTCGCGATTCTATTCTCGCTCGCGCCGGTTATCGTTCGCGGTCCCACTCTGTTTACCGCCGACCTGCGCGAATGGGCCACAGTCGTTCGTGGGATTGGGTCGCGGGACCCGTCACTGCACGTACCCGGCCAGGAATCGACCAGAAATTTTGCCCTGCGCCCGGCGTTGACCCGATTAATCGTGAACGCCTCAGGGTACCGGGTGGATCTGGATGGGACGAATCTTCTGGCGCTCTCTACCCACACCACACTGGTCATGGTTTACGTGACAGAATTATGCCTTGTGGGGGTGTTCGCGTGGACTGCAGGTCGATCGGTCGGTAATCGCCAAAGCTTGGCGCTTGTCTACGAATGTGCGGCAGTATCATTGCTGATGCTACTCTTGTCACCGATCACCTGGGGACATCATTGCGTCGGAACGTTGCCGGCTTTGTATCTCATCTTTAGAACAGCGTTTTATTATCGCGGTTTGCCGAGTTGGATGTTTGTACCCCTCGGCTATGTCGTCCTGGCGCTGGCTTTCAACCGTGCCATCGTCGGTAAACACGGGTCGGCCTTGCTGAGCGGTTATTCGGTCGTGACCTGGGAAATCCTAGCTTTGCTGCTATTGACATTGGGATGCCGGGCCTGGCAGGCGACACGTCCAATGTAGCGGCATCCGTGTCCGTCAGTCGCAACGGACTCGTCCCGTGGCAAGCTGGCTGCAATGGGGTAGCGCACTCGTCTCGAGTGTCCGGGCGGACGTCTCGTCCGGCAATTAACCGATATCGCAGGCGGCACGCCTGCCACGACATTGGGCGGCACGTCCGGTCGCCGCGGCGGCACAGACTCGTCCTTGAACCACACTCGAATCGATAAAGCTAGGGACGCCTCGACAGAGCGAGGCGGCTACATCGTGTAGCCACGGCGCTCCGTCGCCGTGTCACCAGCCTGTCACCAACAATCGACCATGATGATTTACTCGAACCCTATCCTGGAGAGCCAGCGTGCTGGCTGCAACGCCACAACACACCGCAGGCGGCATGTCCGCCAAGGGGATGCACTCGTCCCTCGCGAGCCTGCCACTACAGGAGCGACGTCGCCTAAGGCGACGCGCCCGACCCTTCATAGTGCCGATAGCCTCGACTATCTATCCAGTATTTCCGGCCGGCCGTATCCCGATAATAGCCCGCCGAGGCCTGCACATCAGAGGCGGGCTGATCCAGGGCGGTGCGATGCGCCGGGTCCCACATCCATCCCCCGTTTGAGGCGCTCGCTTGGGGCCGGGGCGGAGCGTTTCGGGAATAGCCGGCATTAACAAACGGCTGACGCGGTACGCTCGCGGTGTTCACCGCAGTAGTTTGGCGCACCGGCATTGCTTTGGTTTGCTGCATGCCGCGCCAATCATCGGTCCATTGCTTAAACGATTTTTGCCAGCCCAAGGCAATTAGGCCGATAATTAAGATCAATTCACAAACCAGGCGCACGGGAAATCTCCAATCGCGGCGAGAATGTCAAATCAATCGAACGCTGACAATGCGATTTCTAATCGCTGAGCTCTGATTTCCGACATCAGCTCTTTCTGCTTCGAGTTCTATTTTTCCACGATCCGCGATTCGCACTCCGCAATCAGGAGAATCTGTCTTCGGTCCACGGATCGGCCGTGTTGCTGTAACCGCGCACTTCCCAGAAACCGGGCTGATCATCCGCCACGAATTCGATCGCGCGGACGAATTTCGCACCTTTCCAGGCGTACAACTTCGGGATGATAACCCGGGCCGGACCGCCATGGTCGCGCGGGATCGGTTTACGGTCGAATTGCGTCGCGATCAGCGCATCATCGTCAAGAGCATCTTCGAGTCTCACATTAGTCGAGTAACCATCGTAACTCCGGAAAAGAACATGACGCGCCTCCGGTTTGGGTTTTACGATCTCGGCCAGCGTAAAGAAAGCGACGCCCCGCCATCGGCAATCGAATTTGCTCCAGGTAGTGACGCAGTGGAAATCGCTCACATCCTCGAATTGTTGAAGCGCGTTGAATTCTTCCCAAGTAAACGTCTTCGGGTTCTCCACCAGTCCGCCCACTTCCAATCGCCAATCGGCCAACGTGATCTCCGGTTTGACCCCGAGATCGAGAATTGGGAATCCGTGTGTCAGATGCTGCCCGGGTGGGAGGCGATCCGTTGAGCGCACGGCCGGCTTCGCTTTTCCGGACATTTTGCGGGCCCAGCGTTCCTTGCGCTCGATCAGAGTCGGGTTCGGCGTGCTCACG
>QHNU01000258.1:0-3966 GCA_003218525.1 Verrucomicrobiota bacterium | reverse complement strand
ATGAACAGAATCTACAAAATAGGTTTCTGAGAACATTCTGATCATTTTGTTAATTCTGTCGGAAATTCTTAGCCGCGGTGTCCTGGTGGATGTCTCGTTCAGCAATCGATTCAGAACCGCAAGTGACACGGCCGGTCGCCGTGACGACACGGAGTCGTCCCGTGGAGAACCTGCTACCACAGAACAGAACGATTGATGCGCTTGCGTGATTTATCCGTTCGCTCAGAATGACGCTGGCACGCCATGTACCGGACGCACAACTGCAACCAGCTGCGCAAAACCGATATCGGTTACGAAGTGAAACTCTCCGGCTGGGTCGCCGTCCGTCGCGATCATGGCGGGGTCATTTTCATCGATCTGCGCGACCGCGAAGGCCTGACCCAGGTTGTGTTCCGTCCGGAAGAAAATGCCGAAGTGGCGAAACAATCGCACAGCTTGCGTCCCGAAGATGTGATTCAGGTCACCGGCAAAGTCGCGCCCCGACTGCCGGGCACGGAAAATCCGAAACTGGCGACGGGGGAGATCGAGGTTATCCCGAACTCGCTCACGATTTTGAACCGAGCGGAGAATCTCCCATTTCAACTCGACACTGAACTGAGCAACGAAGATCTCGAGCTGACTTATCGCTATTACGATCTGCGCCGGCCACGGCTCTCGCGCAATTTGCAAATCCGCCATCGTGTCACCCAGGCGACGCGGGAGTATCTCGACTCCCAAGGGTTCCTTGAGATCGAAACGCCGATCCTGAGCAAGAGCACCCCAGAGGGCGCGCGCGATTTCCTGGTTCCGAGCCGGCTAATACCGGGGAAATTCTACGCATTGCCGCAAGCGCCGCAGCAATACAAGCAGCTCCTCATGGTCGCGGGCATGGAAAAATATTTCCAGATCGCGAAAGCGTTTCGGGACGAAGATCTGCGGGCGGATCGGCAGCCGGAATTTACGCAGATCGACATCGAAGCCTCATTTGTAACGGCCGATGACATTTACACGCTGACTGAGGGAATGTTGGCGGCAATTTTCAAAGCGGCGCGCGGCGTTGAGATTCCGAAGCCGTTTCCACGCCTGACCTACCGCGAAGCGGTCAGCACATTTGGAAGTGACAAACCCGACCGGCGTTTTGGAATGCAGCTGGTCGATCTGGGCGACGTGTTCGCCGCGAGCGAGTTCAAAGTGTTCCGAGGTGCGCTCGACAGCGGAGGCGTGGTCAAGGCAATCAATGCGAAAAATTTTGCCGAGATTACTATCGGGCAGGCGGACGAGCTCACCGCGATTGCAAAGACGTTCGGCGCCAAGGGACTCGCCTTCATCAAAATCGAGGATGGCGAATGGAAATCTCCGATCGTGAAATTCTTTTCCGAGACGGAGAAAGAGGCGCTACGGTCGAAATTGCAAATCGAACAAGGCGACCTGGTATTATTCGCGGCGGATAAATGGGAGATCGCCTGCGAAGTGCTTGGTCGAATTCGACTTCGCATCGCCGAAATTCAAAAACTAACCGCGGGTTCGGAGCGTCTCGATTTCCTCTGGGTGACGGATTTCCCGCTGATGCAATGGAGCGCAGAGGAGAACAAATGGAACGCGGTCCATCATCCATTTACCCGGCCAAAAATGGAGGACCTACCGTTGCTGGATGAGAAGAAATTCAGTGAGATGCGGGCTGACGCTTACGATGTGGTGTTGAACGGAGTCGAGATCGGCGGCGGCAGCATTCGGATCCATGAGCCAGAGCTGCAAGCGAAGATGTTCGACGCGCTCGGCATTAGCGCGGAAGAACAACAGACAAAGTTCGGCCATCTCCTCCGAGCGTTCCGGCTAGGTGCGCCGCCGCACGGCGGCATCGCGCTGGGGCTTGATCGGCTCGTCATGCTGATCTGCGGGGAGCAATCCATTCGGGACGTGATGGCGTTTCCGAAAAACAACCGTGGTCAGGAACTGATGACTCAGTCGCCCGCGCCAGTAGATCCGAAGCAGTTGCGCGAACTGGGCATCAAGCTCGGCAGCGACAACTCGTAGGCTTTTTTCGAGTTAGACTTCCGTTGCGACGACGTCCCGATGGCGCCAGGCGTAGCCGAGTCCGGAGTAAAGCGTGAGTGCAACCGTGAGCCATACGAGCACGGTGCCGGCTTCACCCCAGGCTCGTTGCCACCACAGAGGCATGGTGGTGCCTCTGGTCCAGTCCGCCATCGCGAGCAGGCTGAGAAAAAAAATCACGGTAATGATTTGCCACGATGTTTTGTGTTTGCCCAAGCGCTCAGAGGAAAGGACCTGGCCCTTTGCGCTCGCCATCAAACGCAATCCGGTAATGAGAAATTCGCGACCCACTACCACCGTCGCGGCCCAGGCCGGAACAGCGCGCAGAGGCACGAGCGAGATGAACGCCGCTGCGATCATGATTTTGTCGACGAGCGGATCCATTAAACGGCCAAAATTTGTCACCGTCTGATATCTTCGCGCGATCTCGCCATCAAAAACATCGGTGACTCCGGCCACGAGAAAGATGATGAGAGCGGTCGTATGCGCATAACGCCAGGACGAGCTTAGCGCGATGACAAAGAGAACGGTGAGCACCAGCCGGCTCAGAGTCAGACGATTCGCCCAATTCATGCCGTGGCTGTAATACCCTGCTTCTCCGTCACCGCCGCCACGTTTTGAAAAATCGGTCTCTTCCAAATCGGGACCCGCTTTTTTAATTCATCCACGATCCATTGGCTGGCCGTAAACGCCGCACCGCGATGGGCCGCGCCCACTCGCAGAAAAAGCGACGTCTCTCCACTCGGGACATAGCCAATGCGATGATGCAGCCTGATCGCGAGAAGGTCGAAGCGCTTCGCCGCCTCTTGCGCGACCATTCGCAGCTGGTGCTCGGCCATTTCGTGATGGGTCTCGTAATCGAGCCCAGAGATCGGCGCCCCATTTTCCAGCGGCCGGACATTTCCAAAAAAATTGACGATGGCGCCGGCGTCCGGTGCATCAAACGGTGAATCGAGCGCCAGCGGTCCGTCGACCAGAGCGATTTCGCAAAGGTAATTTGCCATGCGCTGCACTTGCTCGTTTAATGCCGTGCCGACCTTTCGGCGCGCAGCAAACCAGATACGCAAACTCATGACGACGCAATCGGATATTGGCCTGATCGGGCTCGCCGTAATGGGCGAGAACCTCGTCCTCAATATGGAATCCAAGGGGTTCTCGGTCGCGGTCTTTAATCGCACCACGGCCGTGACGGAGAGATTTGCCGCCACGCGAGCAAAAGGGAAAAACATCCTTCCGACGACAACACTCGAAGATTTCGTTCGGGCGCTGAAGCGGCCGCGAAAGGCGATGATCATGATCAAAGCTGGCAGACCGGTCGACCAAGTGATTGCCGAATTGGCCCCATTGCTGGAACGAGGGGACATCATTATCGATGGCGGCAACTCGCTCTTCACCGACACGCAGCGCCGTTGCAAGGAACTCGAGGGGCAAGGAATTCACTTTATTGGCTGCGGAGTTTCCGGTGGAGAAGAAGGGGCGCTCAAAGGTCCCTCGTTAATGCCCGGCGGCTCCCGCGAAGCCTATGAAATGATCGCGCCGATTTTTCGCAAGATCGCAGCGCAGGTGGATGGCGAGCCTTGCTGCCGTTACATGGGGCCGGATGGGGCCGGCCATTACGTGAAGATGGTGCACAACGGAATCGAGTACGGCGATATTCAGTTAATTTGTGAAGCCTACGCCATTCTGAAAAATGTCCTCGACCTGCAAGCGAACGAGCTAGCCGACATTTTTGCGGAGTGGAACCGGGGCGCGCTCGAGAGTTATCTGATCGAAATCACGGCGCAGATTTTCCGGAAAAAGGACCCCGAGACGGGGAAACCGTTGGTCGATGTTATTCTCGATAAGGCGGGACAAAAAGGGACCGGCCTCTGGACCCTGCAATCCGCCCTTGCACAATCGGTCGTGATCTCGACCATCAATGCTGCGGTCGAGGCG
>QHNU01000107.1 GCA_003218525.1 Verrucomicrobiota bacterium | reverse complement strand
ACCAAAGCTTTGAGACATGATGATGGTTAAATCATAAGCACAAGCATCGGGCTGATAGTCGCGGACATCTGTGTGAATGTAGCGTGGCCCTCCGGCCAGTTCGCGCGCTCTTATAATGGCAGCGATATCACGATCAACTCCGGTCACTGAGTAACCGCGGCTGAAAAGGACCCGCGCATGTCGCCCCATTCCGCAGCAGACATCGACAACTTTGCGGAAATCAGGCAAAGGGGGCGCAAGCGCAAACAAAACTGACTTCTTCGGACGTGCGGGTCTCGGAGATTCCAATGTGAAAAAATTTGAACCAGCGATGAGGGTAAGTGTTTGGTTCAACTCGAATCATCCCTGCTTTCACGGTTCTAAAGTATAAGGGCTTGTATATCGAAACAAGGAAACCGCCAACAGTTCCTGGAGGGACGAGCTCCGTCTCGTCGCTTTGCTAGAGACGGCGCAGAGGCCGTCCCCTCCGAACGTTGATAGCGTTTCGCAATAGGACGGGATAAGTCTACCGCTATACCTGCCGCTGCGGCTCGCGCTACTCGGTCAGTGACCAACAACAAGATTTACATCAGCGCCAGAATTACACCGGTGGCGATCAGAGCTAGTGCCCAGGTGAAATCGATGTTGAACCAGGCTGTTTTCAACATTGCCAAGCCCAGCTTTTCATAAACCACTAAAGCCACCAGCCCAGCGAGGAGTAAATGGCCGAGCGTGTGAACGACGACGGCCGCGGTCAGCAACTCTGGACCGGCGATAACAGGAAAATGTGAAGCATGAGATCCACTCGCCTGGTTATGGGCCATGGCGACGTGAGGATCGGACGAAGTCGTTGCCAGGAATACCGGAATCAGCATCAATCCAGCTCCGTGGGCCGATGCCATCAAAAAGGACCACAGGGTGAGATCGCCAAATCCCACCCTCATGCCGACCCAGCGGGGATGTCGCGCCCGCACGAGGCGAAATACGCCGTACAAAATAAGAATTGCCGCGGCTGAATATCTAAGGACGCGCGGCTGTAGATTGTTTCGCAGCACCGCAACGAGAGCCACGATCAGACCCACGGATAACGCATGTCCAAGCGCAATGGGCGGCAGCGCGGAAAGCACCGCTTTGCGCTGGCGTTCTTGTAGCCCAAGGCAAACAGCAAACAACCATCCCATTCCGGGATTAATTCCGTGGAACGCTCCCAATCCGAACAGGACCAGCCAGGGCAAGATAGTAATCATCGACAGCGCGCCGACGTTTTCTTTCTATCTCGCAACCAGTTGCCAGCCCGTTTCTTTAAGGAAAGCAATAGGAGTCCGACGAAGCGTCGCCGCCTTCCAAGCGAATTTGGTGTAGGCGATATTCTTTCGTTTCGAAGAAGAATTTGGGATCGAACTCAATCCCACCCTTGGGCGCAGTGTCGAGTTTCACCATCCAGTTGCCGACACCTTCCGGATAGAACTGCTCATCCCAAGCCGCATAAAGCGAGTTAGTGAAATAGACGCGCCGACCATCACGACTTACCTCGACCATCTGGGGTCCACCACGCAATTTCCGCTCGGGATGTTTTGGATGCGGCGCTCGACGAACAATGCCGCCGATATGGACGGAACCGCTCAGTTTCGGGTTGAACGGATCAGAAACATCATACTGGCGCATCTCGCCCGTCCCCCAACAGGAGACATAGAGAAACCGGTCGTCAATCGAGAGCGCTATATCAGTAACGAGAGGTGGAACGGCCTTGAAATCCTTTAGTGCCGGCGGCAACAGATCTGGTTCAGCCGGCTCCGCCGGAATATCGATGACTTTTTTGATTTCCCACGCGCCATTTGGCCGATGCCACACCCAGATCGACGCGGACAGATCCTTTAGGGAAACAACCACGCCGACGAAACCATAAGTCTTTCTTGGGTCGTGCGCGGGCCGCATTTCTAGAACCATCTGATATTCCTTACCGAGATCGAGCGTCTCCGTAATCCTTCTCCGGCGTAGATCCCAAACATGCATCCGGTGACCGTACTCGGATTTCATCAACAGGTCTGGCTGGAGACCGTTCTCAATCATCTTCGGTGTCGCCCATTCCGTGCTCAGAAGTGTGTCATGCAGGAGGTGCCACCAAAAATCGTAGTGAAGATATTGGTCGCCCCGATCTACTTCCCATTGTCCGAGCACGTCAAAGCTGAAATGATCCAGCAGGAAAATGCCTCCTGGCCCGTCGCCCGAGGGAGAGCCAAGCGCGCTGACATAGATTCCCTCGGGTCCGCAGTGCACGGTGTGCGGCCGTGAATAGCCGGCGCGTTTCGCCACTTCCTCGGGTTCAATCGTGCGGACGATCTGCGGTTTGCGCGAGTCAGGCTTGATATCGATCACGTAGAGGCGCGAGGAACGGATGCCAGGCACGACGAGATAGCGTCGTTCCACGTGCGGGTGTGGCGCATAAGGGCAGAGCGCGGAGCTGCAGGCGTTCCAACCAAAGTGATGTAATTCATCGCCAAAGTTCGTCAGTGTGCATCGTCCAACTTCCTGGCTGTAGGTAGAAGAGCCGGGATCGACATCCACGACCAGCATGGCGTCGTTATTTCGGTTTCCAGGCGGGTTTAAAGCCGCGACGTAGGCCAGCTTCTCCGCCGGCCCCTGCGCGGCCATCCGCGGAGACGGATAAAACGTCGGGTCAGGCTTCAACAACGGCATGATAAATCCTCCTTTCAGGAGTACGTTTACGCCATCGAGGCTAGGCGGATCGATCGAGACAAGCACGCAAATTCCTTCGGTCGTTTCCCTGCGCAGAGGTAGCTATCCGCTGATAAGTTGCACCATGAATGCAATCACGAATCATGCGCCCAATCTGACACAACGTCCGCCTCGAAGTCCGCGAGTGCGTCTTGGCGGCTACGTGGTTCTCGCCCGCATTCTTGATAAGGGTCGCGCTGAACTGGCGGGCACTGCGGGTGAATTCAAATACAACAATCCGGCCGATTATCACTGGTTTCGTTTTACCGGGATAACGCCGGAGGCATTGAAGGCCGAGCTCGCCACGGGCAAAGGCGACGGCGAGATGCTAACGTGGATTGAACAAAACGCTTCGAATAAACGCACGCCATGGGAGATCCAGCAATGGAGCATGTATTTCAGCGAGCGCGGTCCGGACAGCGATGCCGAAACTCTCGAGTTCTTTACCAAACATGTTGGTCAATTCAGTAAGACTCGCGAGGATCTCAAGACCTGGTTTGATTTACTCGACCTGGACGACCACGTCACCTTCGGCGGAAAAGCCTGAATTGAGTCAGCACCGCGAACTTCCGGAGGGACGAGCTCCGTCTCGTCCATTCCTTTAGGACGGCCCGGAGGCTGTCTCCCCGAATATTCACTCGCTACAACATGGAGAAGAGTCGCAGCTCAGCTCTTTCGATACTCCGGCAGCCACCCGCCAATTGCTTGGATGGGAACGCCATCGGTTTCGATCCAGCAGGCGATTGCGCCGGCGTCGTCTTTAGCCCCACTCGAGTTGAGCTCCGTCTTCCATAGTCCATTACCATTGTGCACGAGCGGCCCCGTCGCATGGCGCATTACCACGAAATCGTGACGGAGGGAACGACCCGCGTTTTCGCCCGCTCTTACATCAGATGAAAGATTGAAGCCGAGCCACGCCACGTGCGCTGAACCTCCGGTAAACTTCCCTGCCGCTTGGAACGTCATCGTGACGAGGTTGCCGTTCACGGTCGCAGCGAGCAATCCCGCATTCTCTCGCGTTGGGAATGAAACGTTGCCCGACCAATCCTGCCACTCGCGTCCATCCAGAACGAAGCCAGGCGTGTAAAGCGAAGAACTGCCCCATTTGTTAGCGTAAGCGCGCTGACGCTGCGTCCATTCGGACTGGGCGAAACGATCTTTCCATTCCAAGCGATCCCAATAATCGACATGAAACGCGATCGGGATGAAATCCTGCCACAGCCGTCCATCGCTTTTCAGTCTTCCCAACCACGTCTCCGCCGGTGGACAACTGCTGCAGCCTTCCGAGGTGAAGAGTTCCAACAGGTGCGTTCCCGTCCTGCCGGTGAAAGTCAGGTCACCGGCCTGCGCGTTCAACGCCGGTGCAAGACCAGCCACGAGAAAGACGAAAAGCAAAGATACACGGCTGCACATGGCGTGAATAAAAGTGCAACGACTCAATAGCTCACGCAGGCGATTTAAGGGCGTCGCATTTCGTTTGATAAGCCTCGATCAAGCCTGCGATCTTTGAATGAAAGGCGTCCTGCGCCGAATAGACAGCGCCAATTGGATCGGAAAACTCCCGTTGTTTTAGTTCCTCTTCGAGGGTTAAAGTGACTTCGGCCAGCGTCTCGATGTTAGCGCGAGAATGAAATTCCATCTCCTTAAGTTTGGAGAGAACGGCGAGAGACTTTTCTAGATCACCGGGCTTCGGCATTTCTTTCGGCACGTTGGGGCTTGCCGAAGTTGGTGCGGCTTCGGCAGGCTGATTCTGTTGTAGAACCGGCCTCTCTTTATCTTTCCGTGGCTTTGCGACGCGCTTTGCCTCTTGATGATGTTTCTCCTGAGTAACTTTCTTGGCGTGGGCAACATTTCGGGGATCCGACATCCCTATCAATACACGTCTTCTCCTGTGTCCGAAAGGAGCGACCTCGCCAAACGCCCGGCGCTAATAATGACCGCTCTGGCCAATAACGAAAACCAATGTGGCGTCCTCGCGTTGAATCAGAAGAACTCGCATGAGCCTCCAGAAAAGGCGTCCTCAGCCGCGAACTGGGCGCGTGTTGAATGGGTTGAGGTTCTGAAGGCGCCGGGCGAATATTTGTAGCGTCCGCTGTCCTCAGCGGATCTCCCTGACCCAGATGAAAATTGTTAAGCTCCGCGTTCCTCGCCAGCCAAGCGACTGCTGAACGCGGCAATCTTGCCACCTTCCACGGTGAAATTGTGATTGAGCAAGAGCGGATCGGGAAGCCCGGTTTTGTCAAAGGTGCCGTCAACTTTCACGGTGACGACAGTCTGCCCATCGCGCTCAGCCACATCGATTACATCAAGTGTGACATTCACGCTGAAGATCTCCTGCTCCGCCCATTGCCTAACCGCAGCGGAGCCGCGAAACTCTCGTCCCACGTCTGTTACCACAGCGTCGGGCGTGAAGCTGGAGAGGAACCCGTCGGCATCACGCTTGTTGATTGCTCGAATGAAGGTGGCTATCGGCTGCGGGATTGTTAATTCTTTCCTCATCGCATCCGTAGTCTCGATATTCTTGTTAACGGCCGGATGGGTCCGCCAGCTCAGTGGCATGTCAATTTGGTAAGGCGAACGAGATGACCTCGTTCGCGGCACGATGGTTCGTCCAGAAATGTTCACCATCGAAGGTAAGCGACCGACACGCGAACGGCACGATGGCGATATCTTCGAGTTCAGGTGTTTCCTGCCGCGGATCAAAGCGCGCAATCGTCCAGCTCTCGCCGTTCCGCTCCGTTCCGCGCAAGACGTAGATCAAATCGTCGATAAAGACATGCCCGCTGATCTCCGCCCCAATGTCGATCTTGCGGATAATCTTGCCGTCCGCGTCGAGCTTCAGCATTCGATGTTTATACCACTGACTTAGATAAAGGTGCTCGCCATCATGACTGAGGTAGGAACCCGTAAACTCCGGACACGCGATTCGGTCCTTCTCCGAGAATCCCACGTTGGGAATAAATCGGCGAATGTAGCGATCGTCATCCGGACCTTCGCCGATAGTGAATCGCAAGCTGCCATTCGTTGCCACCGCCGCCCACGGAATTCCGGGAGGCTCGGCTTCTCGAAAAACGGTCCACGTTTTGACATCGATGCCATATATCCGACGCAGATCGCGCGAACCCATCCAGAGTTGGTGGCCGTCCCATGCCAATGCTTGTGGTGTCACAGCCGGCGAACGAAATTTTTGGCGCTCGATAATTAGCGGGAGGTTCAATTAGGAATCGGGAATTCAGGAAGAAGATCAGACAAGATTTACAAGATGACAATGAATTTGAATGCTAGTTTGGCTCGGATCCTTCGACATTTTCAGTGGGCCGGTTCTATCTTTTGCCGGTGCAGGTCCTGTTCGCTCGAGTCTCGAGAGCAGTGTTACAAGGGCGACAGAACGCGGTTGCAAGCAACTGTAGCCGGCTCACTCTGTTGAGGCGTTTTTCGCCTAACCTAAGTCTGACATCTGATTAATCTATTAGTGTAAAAACCTATGTTAATCGACTATTCTCTGAATGTTATAGCTCAACGTTACTGTCATGAATAATGGCAAAGACAACATCCAAATAAGCGCGGTCGAGGATCACGATGGGATTTTGACGATTCGGGGTGGCGGCGCCCGCAGAGACTGGAACGGCATTCATTATAAACAGGGCATGTCCGCGAAAAACGTGGGCACAACCAAATTATCAGCCAACATCGCGACGATCCCTCCCGGTGGAGTCGCCGCTGCCCATATCCATGTCGGCTTCGAGCTGATTCTTTACATCCTGCAAGGAAAAGTGCGCCACGAATTCGGACCGGGACTCAAGCACGTGGTGGAGAACGAAGCCGGCGATTTCATTTACATTAAACCGGGTGTGCCGCATGAAGTCTTCAACATGAGCGACACCGAACCAGTTGTCGCCTTTGTCGCCCGCTCCTCGGCTAACGAGTGGGATGATATTATTCCTTATGACCGTAATCAGGCTGGCTGAGAAATAGATAAGGAAATCAAGAATCGAGGAAATGATGCTCTGGATTGTCAATCCCTGTTAAATTCTGTCTCGGATTCCTGCATTCCTGGATTCCTCAGAGATTGGCTCCGTCCGCGTCTTTGAATATACTCGCTTTGGTCGCACGAACTCAGTCTTCTTAGAAAACCTGGCCAATGAACATCGTCGGAACAGTGGAAAGCCTTTGGCGTTACCCGGTGAAAAGCATGCGCGGCGAAGAGTTGGATGAGATGTTCGCCGGCTACGCCGGAGTTTACGGCGACCGCCTCTTTGCGTTCACGAGCCCGGCCAGTCCAAAGGGGTTTCCGTATTTCACCGGCCGAGAGCAGCGGCAGATGATACGATACCGGCCTCGGTTTCGTCGTCCGGACAAAGCGGCGCGTCCCGTTAATTTGACTGAAGCGGAGAACTCGGGGGCAACTCCCCTTTACGCCGACTCAGCGGATCTCATGCTCGATGTCGAAACACCAAGTGGAGAAACTCTCGCGATCGATAACCCCGCATTGATTGATTCGCTTCGCGCTGGTATCGACCAGCAGCACCAACTCACATTGCTTCGCTCCGACCGGGCCATGACTGATTGCCGGCCTTTGTCGATTTTTGCGCTGCAATCGGCCCGAGAACTTGGCGCAGAAACTGGCACTCCCGTGGATAAGCGACGGTTCCGGGCAAACGTTTATTTGGATTTGTCCTCCCCCGATGGCTTCGCCGAGGACAAGTTTGTCGGCCACTCCTTGCGCATCGGATCCAAAGTAATCGTCTCAGTGTTGGAACGCGATCCGCGCTGCATGATGATCACACTGGATCCCGATACTGCAGAAAAAACGCCGGCGATTTTGAAACAGGTTGCGCAAGCTCACAGTGGCATGGCCGGTGTCTATGGGGCCGTGATGGTTGAAGGCATGTTGCGAAAAGGCGATCCTGTCGAGTTACTAAATTAGGTCCGTATGTTTCCTGAGCTGTGTCTGAGTGACGTCCGTTTCAGGGCCGCTCGAACCATCGATGTGTTTCCAGTAGCCTGGAGAATGTCCATGAGTTGATCTTCGCCCGTGCTAGGGTGATTCCTCGAAGTAGCCAATATTATTCCCTAAGACCGCAATCAGCCTGGCTGAAAAGCAGCTAAGGAAATCTGGAGCGCAGGAAATGATTTTGTCCTGTTAATTTCGTCTGGGATTCCTGCATTCCTTAGAGATTGGATCGATTCTGACTTCGACAACCTATGACGGCATCGCATAGTCCCATTCACCCGAATGCTTCCATTAGCTTCTGGTAACGCGGGTTGCTGCGGACCGGGTCCAATTCAGAATCGTACTTGGACCAGTTCACCTTTTCGTGACCGAGGTTCGGAAGACATCGCTCGAGCAAATCGAGAGCCAGGTCAGTGTCGCCTAACCTTGAATAACTGCATGCCGCATTATACTGCGCAACGGGATCGTCCGGATCAATCGCCATGGCGCGGACAGTCCATTCCCTCGCCCGTT
>QHNU01000252.1 GCA_003218525.1 Verrucomicrobiota bacterium | reverse complement strand
CCGGCGCAGTACCAACAGCTGCAGGCCATCCGCGAAGCCGACATCAAGAAAGCGGTCGCGGCCAAGCGCACTGCGCGCTAGCCCTGAATTCAGCGCATCCGCGCCCACAGCCAGATCTCTCTGCCATCGCGCGCGGAGCGCCCGATCCACCGTTTCCCCTATTGGCCCAGATGTTCCAGGGCCTTGCGCATCGGCGCACTGGAAACTTTGATCATACCTCGGAGCGGGTGGTTCATTTCCAGGATAATAAAGATCGCGCCCGAGACGGACATCGCGCCGATGGGTAGCACGATTATCACGGTAGCATTATGCGGCGCGAACAAGCCAAAGCTAAGGAACAGCATGGTGAGCCAGAAGAGCAGCACCACGAGGAACGGCACCGGGAGCGCGCTCTGCGCCTGCTCGATCAACAGCCAGCGGGCCTGCAGCATATCGCCGCTGATCTGCTCCGCCTGCGAGAGTAACTGACGCTGCGTGTCGGTCGCCGGCGTGAGTGAACGCAGTTTCGCCTGAATCATCTCCATCGCGTTTGCCCGCTCGAAAGCGGTCATTCCCGATCCCACATTCTTTTCCTCGGGCCAGAACATTTCGATCCCCGCGGCAACGGCGCCGCGCAACTGCTCGCGGACGTCTTTTGTTTCCGGGCCATAGGCCGCCAGCACGCGATCCAACAGAATGATTTTCGCGCCGCTTTGCGTGATCGCAGTATTCGTGGCGTCGAACGAACTTTTGGCGGAGCCAACCAGCAAACCCAGGACCAGGGCGGCCAGCGTGGCAATCATGCCGGCAACCACCTTCACGGTGTCCTTGGAAGTATCGCGCAGATGATGTTCCGGCAGCAAGCCGTGCAGCAACAAACCCAGCAAAGCTCCGCCGAAGATGCACCCGGCGCTAATTAAACCAATGGTTAATGAACTCACCAAGAAACCTCCAAGTTTGTTCTTTCTGGCCTATTTCGGCATCCTGGGGAATGGGACCAAGGTCCAATACTCGAATCCAGCTGAAGTCGCCTTCCCCATGGTTGGGAAGTCCCTCTGCTTAGTTAAAGTCGTTCCGCGTGGTTGGAAAGGAAAGATTTTCTATGTGCAACCCGCTGCGCCTAATAAACTGATCGCGCTACCTCGTCGGCGCGCGGCAAAGGCGAAGTCAACACCGGCACCAATCATCTCGTTTTCGTTGCGTGAAAGACCGAGCCGGGAACGAAAACCGCGGGACGATAGGACTAAGGTCCAATATCGCGTTCAACGCATTACACCCAAAGTTGGGATTCTATGAATCCGGCGAAGTCTCCGATTACGTCCATACGGATCTCTTCCAAAACAACGCAGATCAAACCCATGAAAGTAAAAACACTAATTCTCCTGAGCGGGATTTTCGCGGCTGCCTTGATGGCGGCCTCGCCTTCCGTCATGGCACAAGTCCAAACCACCGGCACGCCCGGCTCACCGGGCGCGACGACAACCATCGATGGCAAACAAATCCCACCGCCCGACCCGAAATTTGGTGGCGTGATCAAGGACACCGCCGTCGATTCCAAACCATACTGGCCGCCGACCATCGTCCCACCCAAGGGCGCGCCCAACGTGCTTTTGATCATGACCGACGACCAGGGCTATGGCATCACCAGCACCTTTGGCGGCGTGATCCCGACACCGGCCATGGACCGGATCGCGAAAGCGGGATTGCGCTACACCCAGTTCCACACCACCGCGCTTTGCTCTCCCACCCGCGCGGCCCTGATTACCGGCCGCAACCACCACTCGT
>QHNU01000251.1 GCA_003218525.1 Verrucomicrobiota bacterium | reverse complement strand
TTGCCGGCACAGTTGAAGCCGTCGGCAAGAATGTAACGCAGTTCAAACCAGGTGACGAAGTGTTCGGTGGAAGAGGCGGGGCTTTTGCTGAGTACGTGTGTCCTCGTGCGAGTCGAGCAGTGGCGCTGAAACCGGCGAACATCACCTTTGAACAAGCGGCTTCTGTCAACATAGCAGGCATCACGGCACTGCAAGCTCTTCGCGATAAAGGAAACGTTCAGCCTGGGCAGAAGGTCTTGATCAACGGCGCGTCGGGCGGCGTCGGAACGTTCGCAGTGCAGATCGCTAAGTCATTCGGCGCAGAGGTGACCGGCGTCTGCAGCACGAGGAATATCGATCTTGTCCGATCACTCGGCGCGGATCATGTGATTGATTACACCAAAGAGGATTTCGCCAAAGGCGCGGAACGTTACGACGTCATTCTCGACAATGTTCCAAACCATTCGCTGTCAGAATGCAGGCGCATCCTAAATCCCAACGGGAAATACGTCATGATCGGCGGCGGCGGCCCCAACGATAGCCGCTGGATCGGTCCGTTCGGTCGTGTGATTAACACGATGCTCTTATCACCATTCGTGAGCCAGAAAATGGGCATGATGATGGCGGACGCGAACCAAAAGGACCTGACCGTTCTGGGCGATATGATGCAGTCGGGAAAAGTGAAACCGGTCATCGATAGGACTTACAAATTGAGTGAGGTCCCGGCAGCGATCGCGTATGTGGAACAAGGCCACGCTCGAGGAAAAGTAGTAATAACTGTAGAATAGGAATTGAGTTATGATCGCGGTGCGCGAGCCATCTAAATTCCTTTTTATGAGCGGCGGCTTTTTCGAGGAGTTGCAGCGTCGAAAAGTTTATCGAGTGGCGGCCGCCTACATTATTGCGGCAGGATTCATCATTCAGATGGGATCGGCAATTTTCCCGGCCTGGGAATTGCCGAACTGGACATTCCGCCTGGTGGTGGTGCTCTTACTGATTGGATTTCCCATCGCATTGACTCTCGCCTGGGCCTTCGACGTCACTCCAGAAGGAATTCGAGCGACAAAGGGGACCCCAGCCGAAACGCACCTTCGTCGCAACATGATCATCCTTGTTGTAGCCGGCGTGATCGTTTCGGCAGCCGCAGGTTTTTTCCTCTTGCCGCGGGCATCGCCTCCTATCATCGACAAGTCAATCGCAGTACTACCCTTCGAAAATCTGAGCGGCGATCCGGATAACGCCTATTTCGCTGACGGCATCCAGGACGACATTCTGACAAACCTGTCGAAAATCGGCGATTTGAAGGTGATTTCGCGGACCTCGGTCATGTCCTATCGCGGTAGCGGAGCGCGCAACGCCCGTGAAATTAGCAAGGCGCTTGGGGTGGCTACGCTTTTGGAAGGCAGCGTTCGCCGCATCGGCAATCGGGTGCGCGTGAACGTACAGCTGATCAATGCCAATAACGACGAGCACATTTGGGCGGAGGATTACGATCGCGAATTAACCGACGTATTCGCCATTCAAACCGATCTGGCCCAAAAAATTGTCTACACATTGCAAGCGAAGCTTTCGCCGAATGAAAAAGCGCGCCTTGATCGCCAGCCGACACAAGATCCAAATGCTTATCTCCTTTTCGTCCAGGCCCACGATTACGCCAACCAGACGGACATGTTTCACGAGTCATCATTGAAAGCGGAGCCGCTTTTCGAACAAGCGATCAAGCTCGATCCAAACTTTGCTCTTGCCTTTGCCGGGCTCTCCATGGTGGAGAGCTGGGCGTATCATAGCTTCGACCCGGTACCAGCGCGGCGGGAGAAAGCGCGTCGCACCGCTGATGAGGCTTTACGATTGCAGCCGGATCTTCCGGAAGCACATCTGGCACTCGGTTTCTCTTACTATTATGGCGACCGCGATTACCAGCGCGCTCTGGCCGAATTTGAAATGGCCAAGCGCGGGTTGCCTAATGAAGCCGAGGCTTACATGGCCATCGGCGCCATTCAGCGACGTCAGGGTAAGTGGATAGAATCAACCGAGAATTTGGAAAAGGCCGCCGCATTGGATCCGAAGAATGTGGGCATTCTCTGCAACCTCGGCTATAGCTATATGGCTCAGCGCAACTTCGAAGCGGCGGAGAAGATTTTTGACCGTGCACTTGCCGCAGAGCCACGGTCGTTACAGGCGGCTGGAATGAAAGCAGCAGTGGCGGTCCTATGGACAGGCGACCTTAGCGCGGTCGAAAAACAATTTTCTTCAGTTCCGCCTGAAGCCGACCCAGGGGGACTGATCACTTGGCTGCGGGTTGGGATTCTGACGCTAGAGCGGAAGTTCCCCGAGGCCCTTCAACTGGTGCAACAATTTCGGGGCGAGACCTTGGCTACTGCTACGACCGCACCTTGTCCGAAGGCTTTTCTTGAGGGGATTCTTTATCGGTATCAGGGCGATACGGAGAAGGCGCGAATCGCGTTGGAGCAGGCGCGCGTTGTCGCGGAGAAACTCGTGCGCGAAGCGCCTCAAGATTCCGCTCGACACGGACAGTTAGGCGTTGTGCTTGCTGCTTTGCGTCAAAAAGAAGAAGCGATCAACGAAGGCAAGCGCGCCGTCGAATTATTGCCGGAATCCCAGGACGCCTTCGATGGGCCACAAGCCACCGCTGCCCTCGCCCAGATTTATGCCTGGACCGGGGAATTCGATGAAGCATTTCGATTGCTGGATCATCTGCTCGACGTCCCAAACGGCCTCACGGTGACAATACTCAAGCTTGAGCCGATGTGGGACCCGTTGCGCAATGATCCGCGCTTCCAAGCTCTGATCGACAAGTACGGCACAAAAACGTAGCTATCCGCTAACCCATCCGAACACGGAGCTCCGGATGGTCCTTCATTGCTCTTGCAATTTCCAGAGCACAAAGAACGGCCGCTTCCGCAGTGTTGCGAAAGACAAGCGCGCCGCCATAACCGGGGCCAGCCGCAGGAGCTTTCCTTCCTTTCGGCCAGAAGGAACTGTTCTGTTCCGCGCACAATCTTCCTCAGCGTCTCGACGTGCTCATTCTCTTTAGTAATGAGTAATTTTGAGTAATCAACAATGTCGATGAACAGGACGTGCCCGATCTCGAACTTCACGTCCGAGGATTGCTCCGACGGCATGAGATTTCTTACTATCGTAAGCCTCGTGATTTAACGAGCCGATTCCGATTCAACCGTCAGCCCTTTCGGCCGCCATCAGCTTTCAGCCTGTGTGCTCCGTGTAACATAGGCTTGTAGCCTGTGCCCACGACTCACTGATCAGGCAAGATGCCTAAGTTAGGACTCTCAGTTATAACGTTGTGCCGCTTCAGCTCGGCGAAGAAACTGTCGAGGTCCGTCATCGCGGGGCAAAGACTTTTTGGAGAAGACTCTCGAAGCGCGAATCGCCTCGCAGTGGATCGAAAATCGGATTGGCTTTGATTTCAAACGCGAGCCGGTTGCGTTCTTCACTGGCCTTTGCAAGCCAGGCGAAGGCTTGCTCCTTGTCACCCAGCCGCATGTAGGCAGTGACGTACTCAACGGCTGGGACGTACTCGCCGCGCGCAGTCTTTTCTTTGATTCGCTCGAGTTGTTTTTGTGCCAGTGCGTGAACGGCAGCGTCAAAGCCCGAATCGGCATAAATGCCTTCGAGGAGCGAGGCATCCTCAGCCGCTCCACTGAGGTGCAAAGCTTTGCTCCATTCGGCGATAGCTTGTTTCTGCATTTGCTTTTTTTCATGAGCGTAGCCAAGCAATTCATGGGCGAAACCTGAACCAGGATCGAGTTCTAGTGTTTTGCGACATTGATCGAGCGCTGCGTCGTACTGCCGCACAAAGAAAAAGAGTCGCGCGCTACTGAAACCAAACCGGGGCGACAGCGGATCGAGATCGACGGCGCGTCGCATCTCGGCAAGCGCTTCTTCATTGCGGCCGAACAGAACCAAACAGAACGCGTAGTGAGCGTGCATTTCGGCAAAGTTCGGGCTCAACTCCAAACCGCGACGGAAATTCCGTTCCGCACCTGGCCAATCGCGATGGACATAGAGTTTGTCGGACGCCAGAGGGTTGTAGGCTTCACCAAGCGTCGGGTCGAGTTCCAACGCTTTCTTCGCGTTGTCTTCCTGTGCTTTTGCCCATTTCTCTTCGGGTGGCAGGAATCCGAATCCGAAGGCGAAGCCGTAAAAATCGGCAAGGCCCGCATAGGGCAACGCGTAGTTCGGATCCAATTCAATTGCCAGCTGATAATATTGGCGACTCTTGTCGAACTCGGGCGCCGGTGAGGCCCCCGCCAACCATTTGTTCCAGCAAAAACGGCCGCGAAGATACAGCTGATGTGCTTCGGTGTTTGTGGTTGGCTGCGACGAAATCGCGCGTCGTTCGGCGCCGGTGAGCTTCGCCTGCAAGGCTTCGGCGATGTTCGAGGCAATGTCGCTCTCGACGGCGAAAATATCGGTCAATTTGCGATCGTATCGCTCGGCCCAAAGGTGGGAATCATTTTCAGCATCGATAAGTTGGACACTGACTCTCACCTGATCGGCCGCCTTCTGGACGGAGCCTTCCAGGATATTCGCGACACCGAGCTGTTTCGCGATCTCCGAAATGTTGTCGGGTGCATTCTTGAATCGTAGCGTTGAGGTGCGCGAGATGACCTTGAGGTCGCCAATTCGCGAAAGCCTGGTCAGGATCTCTTCCTGGATGCCGTCAGCAAAATACGCGTTCGTCTTGTCTTCGCTCAGATTTTCAAACGGCA
>QHNU01000250.1 GCA_003218525.1 Verrucomicrobiota bacterium | reverse complement strand
TTGCTGTAAAGCATCGAAGCTTCGCGTTCTTCGGCCGTGACCGGCGCGATAAATAGATTATCGGCGATTTGAATTTCGACAGGGCCAAGCCGCTGATTTACATCATGGAGCTGTTCGCGGGTGATGATGCGGCCCCCTTTTACCGCCACAATTTCTTCCTTTACAAAATTACCGACCGCGAATAATCCGCGCCCGTGAATCGGGCTCTCGCGTACTGTGGTTTTGGGCGAAAGCCAGGAAACACGTGGGAAAGATTCTTCGGCCACAGTTCTCGCAAATTAGCATAGCCTCATCCCGACAAGTGCCACAAACACTTCGAATTCGGACAATCTCATGTCGTCTCTGCGAGTCTGGTGCGGCCTGTCGAGCACCTTGGCAGCAAGAGTTTATTTCAGATTCTTCGGCTCCTCTATGCGTTGATCGCGGTACTGGGCCTTTACGCCAGACATGGCATGCTGCTTGGTCGAATCACAAACAATCTGGCGGATGCGTGGCTGCATGTCGCCGTCGCGATCACTTTTCTGATCTCTGGTCTCGCACCAACCCGCGAACCAGCTGCGTTGCCGGTGATCTGAATCACTTAGACCGGATCGCGACGAACAACCCCTCGAATTCGGCGGCACTGGCGCCGGACTCTTCCACCCGAACGCGCAAACGAATGCGACCGCGATTGTTGGCCGCGAGTTCCGATTTTAGAGTCGTTAGTGCCGAGTCTTCGGGCCGGCAGCAGATGGCGCGAATGGTCTTGCGAACGGGGCGCAAAAAATGAATGGAGCTTTCGGCAATAACGACGTGGAGGGACAGATCGTCGTGTAGTGCTAGCCAAAGCAAAGCATATCCAGCAAGTGTAGCGACGGCATTAATACTACCGCCGAAAGCGGTCCCGAGGTGATTCGAATTGAGCGCGACCGGCGCTTCGATCATAAGCGGTTCGAGCGTCACCACCCGAACTCCCATCGCTGTCGCCAACGGAATCTTATCGCTGAGGAAGCTTTCCACCTGATTTCGCAGATTCATGTCAGGAATTGAGGCCAAGAAACAAATGAGACGCGGCTAGTTCCTTCGAAAGCGAAATCGGACGATGTTAGAAGCTAACACCAGGCGTGGTGCGAACCTGCTGGGACGCCTCGGGCCCGTTCGGATTGATTTCGCCAGGAACAACCTCCTGCCCAGGCGGGAGATTTGCACCGGCCGTTTCCTGATCAGTTGTAGTGCACCCGCAGAACGCGACTGCCGAAAGGCCCATTGTCAGGCCCAGGATTGCCCAGGTTTTTCCCACAGCTACTGATAACAGGACCCGCGCAGTGGTTCCAGCGGGGATAAACCGTTTTGAGCGCTATGGCGCAACTGGGTTCTTGCCCGGTCCCCACAGGGCACGACCAGGTTTTGCGCCGGTGTGCTCGCCTTCTTTCAAAACCTGGACGCCATTCACGAACACGTGCTTCATGCCGATTGCGTATTGGTGCGGCCTTTCGAACGTGGCGCGATCAGCGATCGTCGCCGGATCGAAGACGACGACATCGGCAAACATTCCTTCCTTTAAAAAACCGCGATGGTCGAGCCCAAGGTTTGTCGCAGGCAGTGCGCTTAACCGTCGGACCGCCTCGGCTAACGCGATCACTTTTTCATCGCGTGAATATTTTCCGAGCACGCGCGCAAAATTTCCGTAGGCGCGCGGGTGTGGATTCGATTTCAGGAAAACGCCTTCCGGAGCTTGCGATGCCTCATCCGAGCCAAATGAAATCCATGGCTTGGCCAATTCCTTCTTCACGTTTTCTTCAGACATCAGAAAATAAATGGCGTCGATGCGCGATTCGTCTTCGGCGATCAAATCCATCATGGTTTCGATTGGCTCCTTGCCACGCAATTTTGCCACTTCCCCCAGCGATTTCCCGGTGAGCGGCTTGAGTTTTTCCGATTTAAAGCCGACCAACAAAATGCGCTCTGGTGAACCGGCGGCGAGATAGAGATTTTCCCATTCATTCGAATCGATCCGCACCTGCTCGGCAATTTTGGCGCGTGTCCCCGGATCGCGTAGCCTCTGGAATAGCGCCGGATAACCGCCGTCCTCAGTCCATGGCGGAAGGCAGGCATCCAGGCCCGTGCCTGCCGCGGTATAGGTGTACATATTGGCCCTGACCTTGAGTCCTTCTTTTTGTGCCGCTTCGATACGCGCGAGCAGCTCGTCCTCCCTCGCCCAGTTTTTTTCCCCGGCTGCCTTGATGTGATAAACTTCGGCTGGGATGCCGGCCTCACGGCTGATGCGGATTAGCTCGTCCAGCGCTCCGAGCAATTGATTTCCCTCGCTCCGCATATGCGAGATGTATTTGCCCCGGTACTTGGAGGCGACTTTGCACAACTCGATCAATTCTTCCGTTTTCGCGTAAAACGCCGGCGGGTAAATCAGCGACGTGCCAATGCCGAGCGCGCCCGCTTCCATTTCGCGGCGCACCAGATCGCGCATCTCCTCCAATTGCTGCGGCGTCGGTTGCTTATCTTCCAACCCAATGACGTACTCACGGACCGTGGTTGCGCCGAGAAA
>QHNU01000106.1 GCA_003218525.1 Verrucomicrobiota bacterium | reverse complement strand
GTTATCGTCGATTGCGAACATTATCGTTCCATGCGCGAAGACCGTATCGTCCAGCGCGTCCGTGAACTGGCCGAGCGTGTCCGCATTACCGGCCGATCGCTTCAGCTCGAGCCGATGAATTCCTACGAGCGGCGTATCGTTCACAACGCCTTCAAGGATGATCCCGATGTCGCAACCTGGAGTCCAAGCGATTCCGCGCGAATAAAGCAAATCACTTTGATGCGGCGACAGCCAAAGAAGCAAGAGGCCACGCAACCGAAATAGGCGGATACGCTGGGGACGGCGCACGGTATTGTAATTTCCGCCGTCCTCGACCGTAAGTAGCCGTCGCCTGCGGTCATTGTAGTTTCCGCTGTCCTCAGCGGAAAGCCAACCCGTACTGAATGCGCTCCAGTGCGGAATCGCTGCCTTACGATTTCGCCGGCAAGAATCGCGCGGCCTCCTTCTTGTCGCCCGGCTGCACCTCGGGTCGCCACCGAAATTTGTTTAACAAAGGATTGCTTTTCTCTTCGACCGCATCCGCGATCAGTTCGCCGAGCACAGGCGCAAATTTGAATCCGTGACCGCTGTCGCCCGCGGCCACAATCAAACCGGCTCGCTCTGGATCGCGGGCAATCCAAAAATCGCCGTCGTGAGTATCGCAATAGAAGCAAATCCGTGAGTTAACAACCAGCGCGTCAGCCAGCGCCGGAAAGGTCTCCGCGAGAAATTCCCGCAGCCTACTTTCCTCCTCGGCCGTCACGACACGATCCGGCGAATCGGGCGGCATTTCGCGTCCCGGACCGTGCCGCGCGATCTTGACAACACCTTCGCGACCGATCGGAAAACCATAGAAACCCGTTGAGGAAAGGTCGGCGCCAAAAACCGGAAACTGCTCCGGTTGGAATAGCTTTTCTTGGCGCGGTTTCAGGTGAAATACCGCATGTCCGGTCGCGCGGAAAAAGTTTTTCGTGAACGGCAGGAGGTACGGCGTCCACGCACCAACGGCCATGATCACAACATCGGCTGCAACCGATCGCCCGTCATGCAGCACGACACCTCTCACTCGGCCGTCGTGTTCGACGAGCGCAGAAAATCGGCTGCCTTCGCACAACCCGACGCCGAGCGATTTGGAATGTTCGATGAGCTGTGCCACCACCCGTCCGCTTTCTGCGTAACCAGCTTCGAGGTCGAGGAAGCCGTCGGGATACCGTTCTGCATTCCACGCCGGAAAGCGCTCGTGCAGCACTCTCGAATCGATGCGCTCAACCTTGTGACCCCTTTTCTCGAGCAACTTAAAACTTTCGTACTCGAAGTCGCCCGGTTGCATCGCCCGTTGGCGCAAAAATAAAAAGTGGATCTCGTGATAAAGTTCGACCCCAAACTCTTGGTTCCATTTGCGCCAGAGCTGAATCGAGCGCTCGGCTAGACTCGTGTAATCTTGGTCTGCACCATAGGCGGCGCGCACCGCTTTGCTGACATCAGTAGAAGCGGCCAGGGGATGGGGGAGCGGACCGGGATCGACTAAAGAAACTTTATGGCCGCGCTTCTTTAATTCGATCGCGGCAGTGACGCCATTAATGCCGGCACCAACGACAATTATGGTTGACATTCCGAAGCACTAATTCTTCCCAAACATTGCGCGGTAATGCTGATACCAATCGCTCTGAAAACGCTCGTCAGGATCGTATTTCTTTTTTAGTGCAAGAAAGCTGCCGAACTGCGGGTAACATGCCGTCACCTGCTCGCGGGTCGCGAACCGGTGATAGGTAAGATAGTAACTGCCACCGAGCGCGATTGCTACATCGATAAGCCCGCGAAAAGCGCGCGCTGATCTATCGATTCCTGCCGAAGTATGATTTGTGAGCAGATTGAAGATGATGCAGGCATACGGTTGCGTCGCCCACGGAAGAAAGCTTTCGTCATCTTTTTCGATCAGCCGCACGGTGCCGTAAATCACGAGCACGCCAGCGTCTCGTAGAAGATCGGCGGCCTGCCTGAGGAAATCAGCCAGTGCCAGTCGCGGAACGTAGATTTCGGTAATAATGAGGCTCGATTCGTTTCCGTCGCGGATTTTTTCCTTCAGCTTCTGTGCGTAGTTCGGAAGGTAGGCGCTGAGCTGATTTGTATCCGACCAATACGTCTGACCGTTTGTCGAAAGATAATAATCGGCGTACCGCTGAAAGGCTTTTGCGCGATCAGTGTAAGCGAGCGTTAGAAGATCGAGCCAATCGTCGTTACCAAGGTGTTTCGCCGCAGTGATCGGCGTATCATCGGCAATCGGCTCATAACAGGAGAAGACCCCAAGGCGCAGGAAATCGGGCGACTTTTCGTCGACGGAAAATTGAAAATCACCGTACAAAAAGCCACTCGCGATCCGCTCGGCGAATCGTTTTGCGGCTCCATCGGCGCGCATTACTTCGACGACGCGCCGGAGTTTTCGGCGCGGAACGAGTCGCAAGGTGACGCGGTTGATGAAGCCGAAGAGTCCGTAGCCCCCAATCGCCGTCCGAAACAATTCCGCATTTTCTTCGCGCGAGCAGCGGACCGTTTTTCCGTCCGCATTGAGCAACGTAAACGACTCGACATTGGAAATCAGTGGTTTCATCGCCAGACCCCGCCCATGCACGTTTGATGACAAACTGCCTCCCAAGGTAAACGTGTCCGCGCCCGTTTGTTTTTGCGCGATACCCCAGGGGTGCGCACTTTCGTGCTGCGCTTCGAGGTAAGTATCGATCAGCTTTGGCCATTGAATTCCGGCGTCAGCTTCGATCAATCCCCGTTCGCGATCGAAGGCAACAACGTTCGCCAGTTCCCGGGTATCGATGCAAATACCGTCGGTTGCGAATTGCTGGCCTCCCATCGAGTGGCGGCATCCGGAGACAGAAATCGCCATCTTGTCGCGTGTCGCGCGCCGGATGGCCTGCGCTAGCTCATCTTGGGTTCGTGGTGCGAGCAACGCGCGAACGCGCGTGCGATTCATCTGCGAATGAACGTCATTGACCCAGATCTCCCGCTCGGCCCTGACATTGAGATAAGGCGCGAGCGCCAGAAGTCCGGCGGTTCGGAGAAATTCGCGTCGCGTTAACATCGAGATCTTCTATGAAATTTCTGCGAGGCAGATCAATTCCCCGGCCGCGAGGGGAAAATCATTTGAAGACAAATCCAACGCGCGCAGATCAACCTCATCAAAAATTCGTACGACCTTCCAAGGTCGAACAAATTCCGCCATGTGACCACGCTCGATTCCCCATGCGAACAGTTCGCGGCGTTGTCGCAGCCACCAATCGACCAGCCTGGTCTGTCGTTGAAAACGAATTCGACCATCGGGTTGCCGTTCCATGAAAGTAAAAACGAAACGGCTGCCGCGCGCACTGGTCGCCGCCACGGAGCTCAACAAATTTGAGACCGCAGTTTCCGGAAAATACATCAACAATCCTTCCGCGATCCAGAAAGTGCGTTGATTTGAATCAAAACCGCCGCTTGCCAGCAGGTTCGCGTCGATTTGATCGTCGGTTAAATCGGCGGCAACAAAATGAAATCGCCTCATGTAAATATTGCCAGCCGCGCGTGATTTGTATTGCTGCGTGGCCGGATGATCGATTTCCCAAAATTGCGCTCGTCGAAATTCGTCGTGTAATTCGAGCGCCAGCGGATCGAAGCCCGCGCCCAGAACAACGATTTGCTCAATATCGTTTTCAAGCGCTTCGCGGGTCAGTTGAGCGAGACATCTTTTCCGCAACGCATAATGTCGTAGAATCCCGGGAATCGTCAGTCGCTCGATCAGCGATGCAGCGCGTTGGAACCAACGACGACGCACAAGATTCAACAGCGAGCGCGGCGATTGCGACCACCGCGCCTCGATAAAACTGGCACTTAAGTCAGCAGTTTTCGCGGAAACAAGTCCGGCATATTCAGGATCGCTGTGCATCAATACGAGACTTGTCGCTATGAGCAAAGCGGTGCTGCTGGCCTGCTCGTTTTTCACGCGAGTCTTAAGCGTCGCCCGGACTGTTAAATTCGAAAATAATCTTGCCGCTCCGTTTTCCCTGCGCCGCGTGCGTCACGGCGGCTTTCGCCTCGGTTAAGGGATACGCTCTATCCACTTTCGTTTTCAACAATCCCCGTTTGACCATATCGAAAAGCTGTTGAAACGCTTCCGTCCGCTCAGCCATCGTGGCGTTGTCGTACCATTTGTTAATCCAAATCCCGCGGAACCGAAGATCCTTGAAAATAAGCAGGCCGTTCGGAACTTTCAGTGGCTGCAAACTCATTGCGCCGTAGGTGACGAGCGTTCCGCCCGGAGCGAGGCAATTCATTAAGCGCAACGCACTGTCTCCGCCGACCGCATTCAGCCCGAGATGGATCGGTGCACCGCCAGTCGACTCTTTTACGTTATCGCGTAATGCCTCCCCGTCTATCAGCACGACATCGCCGCCTAGCACCCGCAATTCTTCCACCAGTTCCTCCCGGCGCACGACGTTGACCGTTTTGATCCCAAGTTCGCGCGCGATCTGAATCACCGCCCGCCCCGCCGCCGAATTCGCAGCGTTTTGAATCACCCAGTTCTCGCGTTTCAATTCCACATAACCATGCAGGAGACGCCAGGCGGTCAGAGGGTTGATCTTCAGCATCGCCGCCTGCACCAGATCGATTTCGGAAGGAACGACGACCAACTCAGTCGCTTTCACGGCACAGGCTTCACGCCACGTTCCGAGATTATGCGGTAGGATGACGTGCGCGCCGGTAGAGACATGTCGCGCCTCAGGCCCCGTTTCTACCACGACACCTGCTCCCTCAAACCCCGGCGTTGCGGGAAGGGGAGATCGTATCGGATATTTTCCTTCTATCTGATTCAGGTCGGCGGGATTGATGGGTGCCGCACGCATCGCGACGGTCACCTCATCCGGCCCACAAATGGGCCAGGGCTGAGTCTGTACCCGCAAGACCTCCGCAGGATTTCCGTGCGTGTCGTAGACCGCTGCGTTAATCGTTGCTTTCCCCATGAACGCTCATCCTACCGGTGACGTTGCCGCGAGCAATCTGCAAACCGGCGCGCGCGTGGCCCTTTTTGGCATGATCGTGAACTTGATTTTCGCGGCGGCGAAAATTCTCGGCGGATTGCTTGGCAATGCCTACGTCCTCATCGCCGACGGAATCGAATCAGCGCTCGACATCGCGGGATCGTTCGTCATTTGGGGTGGACTTCGTTTCGCCGCCCGTCCGCCCGACGAAACCCATCCCTACGGCCACGGCAAAGCCGAACCGATCGCTGCTGTGGTAGTCGCCTTCGGCGTGCTGGCGGCGGCGGCCGGTTTGACCATTCAAAGCGTCCGCGAAATTATGACGCCGCACCATGGCCCGGCGCCATTCACGCTCGCGATCTTGATCGTGGTGATCGTAGTAAAAGAAATTCTGTTTCGTTACGTCAACCGCATTGGGCGCCACGTCGAGAGCACGGCCGTGCAAACCGATGCCTGGCATCATCGCAGCGACGCGCTTACGTCCGCCGCCGCATTCATCGGCATCTCCGTTGCCCTGATCGGCGGCAGTGGTTGGCAAAGCGCGGATGATTGGGCGGCGCTTTTCGCCTGCGCCGTCATCGCCGCAAATGGCATTCGGCTTTTGCGACCCGCGCTTTACGAGATCATGGACACGGCGCCGCGCGGACAAATTGTCGATCTTGTGCGTGATGCGGCGCGATCAGTCCCCGGAGTGCGCGACGTCGAAAAATCTTTCGTGCGCAAGATGGGTCTGAGTTTCTATGCGGATCTTCACGTCAAAGTTGACGGCGATATTTCCGTGCGCGACGGCCATCGCATCGCCCACGAAGTGAAGCAGGCCATTCAGCAGACGGATTCGCGCATCGCCGACGTGCTCGTGCACATCGAGCCAGCACCATCCCGATAACCCGAGGTTCGGCGCGTTCGACGTCGGCCTCAAAGCTCACGTAACAGTGTGCAGAGTGCGTCAGCTAATTTTGTCTTCACCAGAGCGATGCGCTTTGAAAAATCTGCCAATTGCGCGACCGCTTTGGGATTTCGGGCAAGATGACCGAATAGACTGGTAAGTTTCGTGCGCTGCGCCTTGATATCGAACAGAATCTCCGGCGGGGCGGGAAATGGCGCCGCTGGTGAATCGCTAACCACGCGCAGAGCCAGCATCGGAACAGCAAAATCGGTGCAAAGGCGCGCGATTGTTGCCGTCTCCATATCGATTGCAATCGCGCCTTGTTCGCGCCCGATCGCATAGCGATCGGCAGCCGGATCAATCACGCGATCAGCTGAGAAAATCCTGCCGATCACAACCTCCTCCAAAATTTCATGAGCACGTTTTATCAGCGTTTTGTCTGAAAAATTTTCGGCAATGATGAGATCACATGGTTTTAGTTCATCGTCTGTTCCGCCGCAGAATCCACTGCTCACAATTACTTTTGGTTTGTTGCGGAGAAGAAATTTTGTCAATCGCTCCTCACACTTGTGCGACCCCACTCCAGTATGAAGGACGATGATTTCCTTGCCCTCGATCGATCCATTAACAAGAAAACTTTTTCGTTCGCGATGTTCGAGTGAGCGAACAAACGCGCTACTTTCTGCCTGCAACGCGAACGTAACCGCAATCATTTCGCTTCCTCGATCTGCACCAGAAGTGAGATTTTCTGGTTGGATCCGGCGTCTCCCGATATCCCTTCGCTTGCTCCGATGCTTTTCACACCCCCGATGAGCGCCAACACGCTTTTGAATTCCGTTACTCGATTCGCCGGCAGCTCGGTCAGTACCTGGATTCGCCCATTGTCGGGAACGCCTTTGGTTCCGGTTCCATTCAATCGGGCCGCCAGTTTGGTAATTTCATCCGCCACCACCCGGGCATGCCCGGTTTCTGCAACCACGCTCAGCTCGTTTATACCGATCGGTGGCGGCGTTAATGACGTGGCGGCCGCTTTTTCCAGCGCCCGACGCAATTGATCGCGCGCCTGAATTTCCAATGCCGCTCGATTCGGATTCTTCGATTCATGATGTGCGATATAAAGCAAGCCAAAAAGCACGTTCATCGCGACCAGCACTCCGAAAGCCAGACCGATCTGGCGCGTCAGTCGCCGCCCGCGCGTGGCGCTTTCTTCCGACAATTCGCCGAAGACTTCCGTCCGTTCGCTGTGCCTCGCTTGCATGCCGGCGTGAATCCGCCGCGCAACCTCGAGTTCGCGTCGCAACTGAGGATCATCCATCAATCGTTCCTCCAGTTCGCGCCGCTCCGACTCGGGCAGTCTGCCATCGAGGTAATCGAACAGCTTGTCGGGGTTCACGAGAGAAGCGTGCGGCGAAGGTCGGCCCCGTGCAATGCACAAACATGACCCAACCGGTTGCTCTTTCCAGAGCGATCCATAGGGTAAATCGCTCGTGGCAGATAATCAGCACGAAAACTCGCAGCCGAAGGGGAAGCGTCGGCGCCGCGTTTGGATCCTCCTCGTCTTTACGCTGCTCGTCATCTTCCACCGGCCTATTCTGCTTGGTGCGCTCCATTGGTTCGCCGTTCGTTCGGCCGCGAAACAGAATCTGCGCCTGGAATTTCGCGCGGAAGGAAATCTCTTTAGCGCCCTCACTATTCGAAATCTCCATGTCTCACCGACCGGTCCGGCTGCGATTGAATCTGCCGGTGTGGAGTACGTTCGGGTGGAATACGATCTCATTTCCCTGATCCGGGGCCGTTCTGATTTTCTCGATTCGATCGACTTGCGGAACGCCCGTATCGTAATCGATCCGGGGAAAGTTCGCGTGAAAGCCGCGCCTCGCCCGCGTGAGAAAGTGACGTTACCGGCTGTATTTCCGGAATGGGCGCGGTTGGAGAACGTTACGGTCATCATTCGCAATCCGGCGCATGATTTTGTTGCTGAGGACGTTTCGATCGACCTCAATCCGCGCGCCGCCGGATCACTGAATATGGCATCGCTGCAACTTCCGACGGGCGAAGTCTGGACGCGTGTCACCGGTTTGACTGATTACAAAAATCGCGATCTCAGCTTGCGCGATGTTGTTTTGAATGATCGCACGCGATTCAGCCTCGTAAATGTGGACGCCTCGCGCATTCGCGAGCATACCATGACGCTGCGCATGAGCGCGAACCTGGATGACGCGCCGGTCGATTTGGAAGCGTCTCTGACAGAGCAAGCGCGTTCCCTCTTTATAAAATCGCACCTGACTGCCCGCGGCCTGGCACTCGCTTCGGCCAAGAAACTCGGAATCTTTTCCAATGCTCCGATCGAGGGAGATGTCGAAAAGCTGACGTTTGATTTCGTCGGTCTGCTGAGCGCGCCAAAAACCTGGGCCATGTCAGGCGGCGGAATAATTCGGAATCTGGAATTGAGTGGCGCCACGTTTGATTCGGCGGCTATGCAAATTTCGGCGCATGACGGCACCGCGACCATTCAGCCGGTCGAGCTTGCGCGAGCCGGTTCGGTCCTACAAATGCGAGGATTGATTCAGCTGCCGGATCGCGCTGATGATTTGGGACGCAGTCCGGCCACGTTCGAACTCACCGGGAACGACCTCGACCTGGCGCTAATCACCTCATCAATGTCGAAGCCGGTATCAGGTCACGCACAAATAAATGGCACGGTCGAGGTTCGCGACGAACAGATGCATGCAAATTTAAAGGTCTCCTCGGGCCCGGTTAGTAACACGCAAATCGGTCTGCACAGGCTGGAGGCGACGATAATCGCCGCAAAAGATTTGCGATCGCCTGGGCCAAATGTGCCCTGGTTCGACCGGCTTCATTCGAATGCAACTCTTATCGCCGAGGAACTGGAGAGCGGCGACCTCGCAGCCGACATCGTATCTGTGCAGCTGGAACAGAGAGGAAACCGGATTTGGCTCAGCAATGCTACCGCTCAGCGCGGGCAGAACCAAATCGCAGCAAATGGCACCCTCATATTGCCAGCCAACCCCGGAGATTTTCGGAATCAGCCGGCCCAAATTGAATTTTCAATTACTGCGCCGCAGCTTGCCGAGTTTTGGTCTCAACCATCGCCGGATCGGATAACTGGTAGGTTTACTGGATCCGGTATTCTTCAGTGGGACGGCATGATGGCAAATGGTTGGTTTGCCGCCTATGGATCGGATTTGCAGGTTCGAAATCTGGCCATTCCGCACCTCAGTACGTCTGGCTCGATCTGGCGGAGCAAGGTTTTTTTGAATGATCTGACGGCGAATCTCAACCAGCGGGATTTCGTAAATGGCCAAGGCACGATCGATTTACGCGGCCAAAGAAATTTTACTGGAAAAGTTTCCGTCGACATCGCGGACATGAG
>QHNU01000270.1 GCA_003218525.1 Verrucomicrobiota bacterium | reverse complement strand
CAAATCGATCAATCGATCATGGACGATGTCGTACGCGATATTTCGTTTGGCATCGGTCAAAAATCGAAAAGGCGTGTCGATCACGAGTTGTTCGACGATGAAGCTTGGAAGATCGCGCCCTTGACCGGACTGAAAGATGTGGCGCGCGATCAGCTCGGCACGGTGGGTGGCGGAAATCATTACGTCGATATTTTTGCGGATGAGCTTGGGCGAATCTGGGTGGGCGTACATTTCGGCTCGCGCGGGCTCGGACATAAGACAGCAACCCACTTTTTGAAAGTGGCCGGGGGCAAAGATGGAATGGATGTGCCGCCGACCGTGGTGCCGGTGAACTCGGAGATCGGTTCAGATTATCTTGCGGGGATGACCTTAGCGGGCCACTACGCCTATGCCGGGCGCGAAGCCGTGGCGCGACATGTGGTGCGCGCAATCCTTGGCGCACAGATCGCGGAGGAAGTGCACAATCACCATAATTTTGCCTGGCGCGAGAAACATGATGGCGAGGAATTTTGGGTTGTGCGCAAGGGGGCGACGCCCGCATTTCCGGGCCAGCGTGGATTCGTCGGCGGTAGCATGGGCGATGATGCAGTCATTATCGAAGGGATCGATTCGAGTGAATCGCGGGAGGCGCTTTTTTCAACGGTTCACGGGGCCGGCCGGATCATGTCGCGCACGGCGGCGAAAGGAAGATTCGAGAAGGTGGGTAACAAGCGGATTCGGCGTGATGGACTGGTGCGGCACGATGAAATGATGAAATGGATTGCTGAGCGCGGAGTAGAGTTGCGCGGCGGCGATGTCGACGAAGCGCCGCAAGCGTATCGGCGTTTGCCGGACGTGCTGGCGGCGCACGCAGGAACGATTCGGGTGTTGCACACATTGCGCCCGCTCGGCGTAGCGATGGCTGGGCGCGATATTGTTGATCCGTACAAGGATTAGGTACCAAGGACGACACGGAGGTCGTCCCTCCGTAGTTTTGATTTTTGCCGCCGATACGGCAGCCACGAGAGGGATTCCGCTGAGGACAGCGGACGCTACAGGTGCTGTAGAGTGCGGTGTCCTCGCCGCATATCATTCTGCCGCTGGGGACAGCGGCAGCTACAACTAAGGATTCCGAAAGCGTTCGCCCTCCACGGCGGGCAGGCTGAGCATGCAAGCGGCAGCTACGCAGACTGGACGGGGCGGAGCCCGTCCCTCCGAGGTTTCGATTTTGCCGCTTGGGGACGGCGGCAGCTACAATTGGACCACGCGGAGATCGTCCATCCGTTGCTTTGGGCTTGTTTACCAAATGAGGATTCCCTAAACATCGCCCATGAATTGGCTAGCGGTTCTGTGCGCGGGAGCGGCCTACTGGGTTTTGGGAGCACTCTGGTATTCGAAGTTGTTTAGCAAACCTTGGGTGCAAGCGGTCGAGCAACACGGGATCAAGTTGCAGCCAACCGGTATGGTGATGAGCTGGCCATCGCGTTTATCGCAAATCTCATCGCGGCAGTCCTGCTCGGGAGGTTATTCCATCAGCTGGGAATCACAGATGTTCTACGCGGGGTTAAAATCGGTGCGGCGGTTGGCATCGGATTTTCCGCGACGGCGTTGACCATGAATTACGTCTGGCAATCACCACTGCCTAAACTGTGGGCGATCGATACCGGCTTTCACATTGTAGGATGCGTATTGATGGGCGCGATCTTATCCGCCTGGCCGTAGCTGGCTTTAGGCTAACGCAAATATGGCATTGCGGGGGAAGGGGACTGGCACAAATTTAGCAACAATTTTTACGCATCGTTGTTAGATACACAGAGTTATTAAAATTACGCATGTGAAATGTTCGCTGACTACCATCGCGCTATGCTCAATCGCTTCCGTCGCCCTGAGCCAGCAGGGGCAGAACCGACCGGCGATGGATCGTGGCAAACTTCCGCCGAATCTTCGTAATCTTCCGCTGGAGCGATTGTCTTCCGGTGCGCTCATGCTCCTCAACCGGGACGATAATCTCGTGCTGCCTCCCCGCATTACGACGACGGCGAAAGGCGGAACGACCACTGAGGAACAAGTAACCGGGCCGGTGATGCTCGATCCGCGTGTTGGACCAAATATTCGATTAGGCGATGACCCGCCGGCGCTGCCACCAAGTATGCGGGCGCAAGCGGAGCCGGACATCGCTCGAGCGATTGGCGATAATAACTTTCTGGCGGCTGTTTTCCAGGAAGGGCGGTTTGCCACGGATGGCGGGGCTGTCGACTGTGGTTATTCGATTTCGCATGACAGCGGCTTGATCTGGACGCGTGCTCTCATTCCGAACCTGACCACGACGTCCGGTGGCCCCTATTTTCGCGCGACCGATCCCGTGGTCGCATTTGATTTAAACAACAATGTTTATCTCGAGACCCTGGTTGCGACGGATCCTCAATTTGTAAACGGCGCGGTCGTCGTGAGTAAATCTACGAATGGTGGCGCAACGTTTGGTTCGCCCATGGTGGCCTTTCAGCCAAACAACACTTTCTTTCCGGATAAAGAGTGGATGGCGGTCAATACCTTTGGCGGCACTGGCACCGCCGGGCGCGTGTTGGTCACCTTTTCGCTCTTTAGCAACATCAATTCAGCAGGCGCGTCCATTATGCGTGTCTTCAGCGACAACGGTGGAACTACGTGGAGTTCGGCGGCGCCGATTAGTTCGGAGACTACTCTGCAAGGATCACAACCACTTTATCTGCGGAATGGAAATTGCGTGGTTGTTT
>QHNU01000105.1 GCA_003218525.1 Verrucomicrobiota bacterium | reverse complement strand
TTCGATCGGGCAGCAGTAGTATGTCGATATCCAGCGGGCCAGCTCCAGCAGCGTTGGACTCAGCGTTGGACCTTCGCCAATTACGGCCTCGATTTCGCGAATACCGCTCGCGCTGGTCTCGTCGACCAATGCCACGACCGTGGCCAGCGCGCTCCGGTCACGAAAGGGCACACGCACACGGGAACCGATGCTCACGCGATCGGCCAAGACCTCCGGAATTGCGTAATCCAGCTCTCGTTGAATGGCACGATCGACGATCACGCGGGCGAACTTGCTCAATTTCATTTGCTCGCGCAGCGGAGGCGTGGATTCATCCCATCCATGATAGATCCCGGCATATGCAATAATTTGGCATGATTAAGTCGCTGCCACATCGACGATGCGCTTCTTGCTCAAGTTAATCATTTGCCTCGGCTTCGCGATTGCGGCCGGATTTGGCTTGCTTGCTTTGCGCTCAGGCGACGCTGTGTATACCGCCTACGAGTGGCTCAGCCCGGCGCGTTTCCATCAATTCGACAATCTCATTCGTACCGTCGCCGGCGAGCATCAGCTCGATCCGATGCTGATAAAGGCCGTTGTTTGGCGTGAAAGCCGGTTCGATCCAGGGAAGATTGGAACCGCCGGCGAGCGTGGTCTCATGCAAGTGAGCGAACGTGCCGCACGGGAATGGGCCAAAGAAACGCATGTCACAACTTTCCAGCCGAACGATTTGTTCGATCCCAAGACAAACCTTGAGGCGGGGACATGGTATCTCCATCGCGCCTTGCAACATTGGGACCACCAGACCGACCCGACCGCGTTTGCCCTCGCCGAATACAACGCCGGCGCCAGCCGCGCCCAACGCTGGGCCAACAATGACATCGCAGCTCCCCTGTCGCAGAAGACTTTTCGTCGCAACATCGATTTTCCGACTACACGGAACTACGTCGATAGTGTGATTCAGCGTTACGAGTTCTATCGGCGCCGCGGGCGGATGTGAGGAGCAACGATGACGAAGGAAGAGATTGCCGGTGCCCTCGACGAAATCGCGACCTTGCTCGAATTGAAGGGCGAGAATCCATTTAAGGTTCGCGCTTACACAAACGCCGCCCGCTCGATCGACGCGTGGGGCGCGAGCTTTTCTGACCTGCAAAACGAGGAGACGCTGGAAAAGATTCCCGGCATCGGCAAGGCGATCGCGGCAAAAGTGAAGGAGTTGGCGACAACCGGCTCACTTAAATTTCTCGAGGAGCTGCGTGGGCAGTTTCCGGGCGCGATTCTCGATTTGTTTTCTATTCCCGGGCTCGGCGCAAAAAAAATCAAGGCGCTGCACGAGCAACTGCACGTCAATTCCATTGCCGATTTGCAGGCAGCGTGCGAATCCGGACGCGTGGCCGAGCTCCCGGGGTTTGGCGCGACCACTCAAGAGAAATTATGCAAGGCGATTGCCAATCGAACCAAACATGCCGGTTCTTTTCAGCTTGGCGAAATCACGGCCGATGCGGAGCAATTGCGAAGCGATTTGGCCAAATGCGCCAAGGCCCTCCAGGTAACCGTGGCCGGAAGCTTCCGGCGCCGAAAAGAAATAGTTCGCGATCTCGATTTGATCATCGCGAGCGGCTCTCCAGACACAATCGCAGAAGCCTTTTGCGCTCACCCGCTGGTCGAGAACGTGATCGCCCGGGGCCCGACCAAGACGAGCGTGCGGCTTAAATCTGGCATTCAGTGCGATCTACGGGTCGTCACCAGCCAGGAATATCCCTTTGCACTCAATTATTTCACCGGCAGCAAGGAGCATAACATCGTGATGCGAAACCGCGCTCTCGACCGGGGCTGGACGCTGAATGAATATCGGCTCGCCCCCGCGCCGCAAACAACGGCCGGGAAACGCCAAACGGTAGCGGTTGAGGTCCCACCAGTCACCGACGAAGCAGAGCTTTATCGCGCCCTCGGACTCGATTTCATTCCGCCGGAATTGCGGGAGAACTGCGGCGAATTCGAAGCAGCCGAATCGGGAAATTTGCCCCGATTAATCGAGCGGGAAGACCTGTGTGGCACGTTCCACTGTCATACGACTGCGAGTGACGGGCACAATTCGCTCGTGGAAATGGTGGAAGCGGCGCGCGGTCTCGGGCTCGAATACATCGGCATTGCTGATCACAGCCGCAGCTCGGTCCAGGCGCACGGCCTGGATGAATCGCGGCTGAAAGTACAACGCGCTCAAATTCGAGCCCTAAACGAAACGGTTACTGGCATTCGCGTTTTCAGTGGCATCGAGTGCGATATCTTGCGCGACGGTTCCCTTGATTTTCCGGACGAAACTCTTGCCCAACTCGACTTCGTCGTCGCATCCATTCATTCGACACTCAACTTGAGCGAAGCCGAAATGACGAAACGGGTGATCCGAGCGATGGAGAATCCCTACGTCACAATGCTGGCGCATCCGACTGGCCGGTTGCTCCTGAAACGCGAAGGGTATGCGATTGATATTCCCGCGATCTTGGATGCCGCGGCGCGAACCGGCACTTGGATTGAGCTAAACGCTGCTCCGAAGCGACTCGATCTCGATTGGCGCTGGTGGCCCCTAGCGAAGAGAAAAGGAGTTCGATGTGTGATCAATCCCGATGCGCATCGAGTAGCACGGCTACAAGATTTGTCCTTCGGCATTGGCGCGGCGCGGAAGGGATGGCTAACCAAAGACGATGTCGTCAATTGCTTGCCGTTGAAAAAAATCGAGGCCGAACTAAAGAAAAAGCACGAACAAGAGTAAGGATCGTCCGGCGCGGCAGCTTCGTCATCCCGAGCGAACGCGAGGGACCTCGCGATTATCGGTTACGAGGTAGTTTCGGTTATTTCCTGAGCAAATCTGTTAACGGCGCAATGAGAGATCCCTGCCGTCTCCCGGTCGGCGTAACACTTGTGCAAATCGAACTAGGACCGTCACTAGCCCTAGAGCTTCTCCCGTTGCGGCAAAAACATTGTCAGACATTTGCAGGCACCGCCTGCTTTGAGGAACTCCGACATCGGTAACTGATGACAACGGTAATCGCGACTTTCCAGCGTGCGCACTAGATTAGGCGCGCCCTCCGGAAGCACGATATCGCGGCCGAGCACGACCGCGTTGCAGCAAAAGGTCTTCGCCTCCTCTTCTTCAACGTCGATTAAATCAGAAACATGGCCGCGGATAGCGCGCTGGCCGTATTCATCGAAAGCTGCGGGGAACCACACTGCGCTACCGTCGGGCAGCGGACAAAAGCAGGTGTCGAGGTGATAAAACCGTGGGTCGACGAGCTCGATTGAGATGACAAGACAGCCCAGCATGTCGGCAACGGCGCGATGGGATTGGATGTCGCTACGAAATTTGTATCCGCAAAAAAGGGCATCGCCACCGAAGAGCGCGTCCCCTTCTCCCTCGAAATACAATTCCTTCGGCAACCAGAGAATTTCATATCCGCGCGATTCCATCCAGCGCGCGAAATGCGGCGCTTCGCCGGCCCGTTCCTGGTGCCGAAAATTGCTCGGGATAAATTGCCGGCCAACGGTGAGCCCGGCGTTGGCCGTAAAAACCATGTCGGGCAATTTGGGCTGTGGCGGGACTAGGTCGATTTTGGCACCGAGCGCGACGAGCGTTTTATGTAAGCCTTGCCATTGCGACTTGACGAGCTCGGTCTCGGCGCCGCGCGCACGACTCATCCACGGATTGATCTCATATTCGATGCCGTAATAATCCGGCGCGCAGAGCAGCAATTCGCGCATCCGATCTTACTTTGGCTCGGTGCGCAGCTGTTCCAGGCAGTGCACCAGTTCGCGCAAGAATGGTTCGATATCAGTGACGAGGCCCAATGCCTGGAAGGTCTGTTGATCGGTTAACTTCGCGACTGCCGACGGATTTATGTCGACGACCACGGTTTTGACGCTCGCCGGCAACAGATTGGCCACGGCGAATGAATGCAGCATAGTGCCGAGGAGCAACGCCAGTGTGACGCCTTCGATCTTTTCGCGCATGATCCGCTGCGCCTCGACCGAATCGGTGATTACTTCGGGAAGCGGGCCATCATCTCGGATCGATCCGGTCAACACAAATTCAACGCCGCGCGTGACGCAGGCGTGCATAATGCCTCGGGTCAGCGTGCCGCGTTTGACCAGGCCAGCGATGCCCCCAGCAGAACGCACGACATTGATGGCGCGCATGTGATTTTCGTGCCCGCTGTCGGTCAGAGCAGCATGTTCCAGGTTCACCCCGAGGGCTGTCCCAAACAGCGTGCTCTCAATGTCGTAAACGGCCATGGCGTTTCCCGCGAATAATAATTTGATGTAGCCCCAATTGATCAGTTGCTCGAGGTACTCCGCCGCGCCGGTGTGGATGACTGATGCGCCGGCGACGACCAGTACCGTCTGCTTCGTCTTTCGCGCCACTTCAAACTCGCGCGCAATCTCCCGGATCACCGCCCCCTTTGGTCTTTCAGCTGAGAGCATCGCATTCAGGAACTGAAATACGTCTGTGCGCTCCGTTACCCGTTGCACGGGAACGATTCGCACTCCTTGATGGCCGACTACGATTTCCATTCCCTTGCGAAGATCTGCGAATCTGACCGTTCGAGCCCGCTTTGTCGCTCGATCAAAAGCGATACCGCTGTCCATCATCGCCGGCCGAACCTCGTATTCCTCGCCGTTATTGCGGACGAAGGTTTGCTGGTTCGTCGTGACAAAAAAATCAGCTGGAAAAATGCCATCAGCCGGCGCGACGGCCAGTTGCGCGTCACCTTTTTCCTCCACCTCGGCGCCATGCTGCCGCAGACGTAATATCAGGTCGCTGAGTGCGTCACTGGTTGGGGCTGAGACTTCTATCCGGGCGAAGCTTTGATCGGCGCGTCGCTCGCCAATTTTCACTTCCAGCATTTTGAAATTCGCGCCGCGACTTAGAATTTCATCGAGCACCTTTGGCAAAATCAGCGAGTCGATAATGTGACCGCGCAACTCGATTGTTTCCGAAAACATCGGGCGAACTTAACCAAAGCTCCGGTTATCGCCAATTAACCGAGAGGCACGATTCGCCGGCTTAGCTGCCCTGCGTTACACTCATCGATGGAAAAGCCGAACGTGCACGGGCCCTCGCCTTCTCGCAAAGCGCATCTTGCCTTGGGCGAAAAACTAAATCGAAAATCCAAGCCCGCGCCTCCATTACCCACACATTCGGATAAGACGCGCCGGGGCTCGCCGCGCTAATCTCGATGCTGGACAACTTGCCAGCGGTAGAAAGAAAGATTTCCACTGTGCTGGGGATACGGCCGGAATGTTTCATCACCCATCCAGCCGAACTCGCAGTCCTGAACTCGATGAGCCCAGGTGAGCTGGAGAAATTCGCAATCGACCACGGCTGGAATGTCGTATCCCGGATCGGCGGGCGGCAGATCGAATTTTATAACGATGCCGCTGCGCGACTCGCGCTCGAAGAATCTTAAGCCTTGTCACCCCGTGCCGCGAAAAACGCACTCACCGGACTGGTCGCGGATGCGGTCTGGCGTTTTTCAGCAAGCCCGATCTCGCGTGCTTCACGGCCCGCTTCCACGGCCTGGCGAAATGCGCGCGCCATCCGGTTCGGATCCGAGGCGATCGCAATCGCCGTATTCACGAGAACGGCATCGGCACCCATTTCCATCGCTTCCGCGGCCTGACTGGGAGCGCCTAATCCAGCGTCGACGACTACAGGCACGGTTGCTTGCTCGATGATGATTTCGATTTGGGCGCGCGTTTCGATCCCACGATTGCTGCCGATTGGGGAACCCAGCGGCATCACTGTTGCGGTGCCTACATCCTGCAATCGTTTCGCAAGAACCGGATCGGCGTTGATGTATGGCAGCACAGTGAAACCTTCATTCACCAAAATCTCGGCTGCCGCGAGCGTCTCGACCGGATCGGGCAGGAGATAGAGTGGATCGGGATGGATCTCGAGCTTGACCCAGGTCGGCAGTCCGGCGGCGGCGGCAAGTCGGGCCAGTCGCACCGCATCCTTGGCATCGCGAGCGCCACTCGTATTCGGCAAAAGGAGAAAACGCTGCGGATCGATGAAATCGAGAATGTTCGCGAAAGGATCGTGGGTACCGGAAAGGTCGGCCCGCCGCAGCGCTACCGTTACGATCTCCGTGCCACTGGCGAGGAGTGCATCGCGCATGGCCTCGTTGGACGAGAACTTCCCGGTACCAACGAGCAATCGCGAGGTGAATTCGCGGTCCGCGATCTTTAGTTTCGAGGGCTTATCCGACATCGCTTCCAAACATATTCGCAATCACGCTCGCTGCGAATGCAGTTGTACCCTCGCGATATTTGCTTAGGTTTTCGAATGCGCCGTGTCGTCATCCTGAGCGGAGGCGAGGGACCTCTCGATTGTCCGTTGAGCTCGGGTGAGGCCCCTCGGCTTCGACGCGTCTCGGAATGAGCACCTTCGACCTGCATCACCAGGACTGTGTTAGAGGAATGGCGCGATTGCGGGACGCGTCGGTTGATGTTGTCATTACTTCGCCGCCTTACAATCTTGGTATTCACTACCGGAAATTTTTTGATCGGCAGGATCGGACTGACTATTTGGAATGGTGCAGAACGTGGGCGATCGAAATCGCCCGCCTTTTAAAGGCTAAAGGCTCGTTTTTCTTGAACATCGGCGCGGCACCGTCGAATCCCTTGTTTCCGCACGAGCTTCTGCTCGAGTTGTGCGATTTCTTTACCCTGCAAAACACTATTCATTGGATTAAGTCGATCAGCATCGAGGAAAAGACCGGCGACATCATCTCGCGCGGCCACTTTAAACCGATCGGCTCACATCGTTTTCTCAATGATTGCCACGAATATATTTTTCACCTTACGCGCGAGGGCCAGACACCGATCGACCGGTTGGCGATTGGCGTTCCCTACCAAGACAAAACAAATATTGCGCGTTGGTCGCACACGCGCGGCAGCGATCTCCGTTGCCGCGGCAACACGTGGTTCATTCCTTACGAAACGATTCAAAATCGGGCGAAGGAACGCCCGCATCCGGCGACGTTTCCGGTCCAACTCGCTGAATGGTGTATCAAATTACACGGTGTCACCCGCGTCCAGACAATGCTTGATCCATTTCTTGGTATCGGGAATTCAGCAATTGCCGCGCAACATTGCGGCGTCAGGAGATTTATCGGCTTTGAAATCGATGAGACCTATCTCGCGGAAGCAAAGCGCCGCCTTGAGTCAACGTAATGAGCAGGCAATGAAGTTGCGCTTGATCCATAGTCCAGCTTCCTGCTGATTGCCTGAAGAGATCTGCACAACAATTTCTTGAACAGGTTACTCTTAGTTGGCCAGTTACTTTTCACGCTGAACATTGTCTCAGCGTTAACCGCACAAGCAGCTGAAGCTTCTTTCAAGTTCGCCGGCGTTCCCTTTTCTCCAGGCTCAACTGTCCGGGCGAATGTCCCTCTGAGCGCTCAGGAAAAATCGTACGCAGCGCAAGGAGGAAATCCAGTGCCGCAAGGAGCCGTCGCGGTGATGGCAACGCCTGCAAATTTTGACCCGACAAAGAGCTGGCCCGTTTTGATAATTTGTTCCACCAGCGATTTCAAACGTCAGAATCGAGATGATCTTGTCCAGTTTTATCAGAGGGTTGGACTTGCTGAAGGCTGGGTGTTGCTCGCAGGGGACGGCCCGCAGCATGCGCGGAGCGACACGGCGGCATGGCGCCTGGCCATGACGATGGCTGCCATCGATGCGCTCCACCGCAGCTTTGCCGGTTCAGAGAAGTGGCCAATCGCATGCGCCGGCTTTTCCGGAGGAGCAAAAGGCGCCGGCTCCATCGCGCCTGTCCTCGCGAGAAGCGGTTGTCAGATCACCGGAATTTACCTGACCGGCGTGAATGAGGATTACCTCAGCGGAGGATATGCGAGGTCCCATCCCGGCACGAACTTTCTCAGCACGCCGATTTACGTTAGCGCTGGGCACGATGATAAAATCGCGAGGATAGAGCAGCAATACGACGTCGCGGGCTTAATCAAACGAACCGGCTTCAACCGAGTTCGAATCGGGACTTTCCGTGGCGGTCATGAAGTCAATGACGCACAAACCTCCATTGCCTTGCGCTGGTTCCGCGCATTGCAAAAGCAGAAGTTCTCATAAGAGCCGGCCAGCTTCCTTCGCGTTGCTCGATGGGTGCTGAAATTTGTCGAGCGACTTCACTAAATTTCCTGGAAGCGGCCGGACGCGATCGAAAATTCGCGCCGCCAGGAGCCTGGCCGTGGTGTAGCCAGCGGCGAACATTTCGAGTCGCGCATCGAGGTTGTCGATGTAATGCAGCGCCATCGCTTCGGGCGTTTTGGGGCTGACCGGTGAACCGAACTCGGGCTCACCATGGTGCGCGCCGATCAAATGCAAAAGGTGCAGGCGAACATCCTCCGACGCGGGCTCGAAATGTCTCCATGCCTCCGCATTTTCGGCGCTTAATTTTCGCCAAAGCGAATTGACCAGCTCTAAGCCAATTGAAATATGTCCGAGCAATTCGCCGCGTTCGTCATAGCCCATAACAAAACCATTTTCGGGTAGCTGGTTTTCCCAAAGCTTCCCGCAGTCATGAAAAAGAATGCCGGCAATTAAAAGATCAAGATTCAAATGCGGATAGAGCGGCGCGATCTCTGTCGCGACGCGCATCATCTGGGCTGTATGCTCGACGAGTCCACCACGGCGCGCATGATGATAATTTCGCGCCGCCGCCGTGCGCCGGAAGCGCTCGCCCCATTCCTTTAGAAAGGCCTCGCATAGCGCACGCAACCGCGGATCAGCGATTGTGGCGATGGTCTGGGCGATAAACTTGTAATCGGAGGCTTGCTTCTCGCGCAGTTCGGCCGGACCGGAGAGCAGATCGGCTATCTCCGGCGGCGAAAGGGCACGGATATTCCATTGTCTTGCTTCGAGACCGAACTGCTGGTGCTGTGCAAATTCGCCATCAAGCTCGATGAAATCGCCGACCTGCAAAGCACCGCACGTCCGATAATCGGGATGATCACTCCAAACCCGCAGCGTCATCCGATCGCAGGAATCGGCCAGATTAATCTCACAATACGGTTTCGCCTCGCGGGTCATTTTTGCCGACGCGTTCTCGACCTGCGCATGGACACGCGCCATGACAAAACCGTCCTGCGCTCGCCGGCGAATTTCGTTAAGCGTCAGCAGTTGCATGTCGATCGTCGGCAATTCGGCCCGCGACTACTTAAAGCAATTGAACAGCTCAATTGGCGGCGTTAATCACGCCACAGGCGAACCTCGCACCCGAGTTGCCTGCCGGATCGGTTTTCAAGTCGTCCACTTTTTCATGCACGATTACAGATTTGCCAATGATCGAATTTGGACCGCTCAGATCGAGTTTCCCTTTCCACTCAAGGTGCCCCTTGCCGGAAGCATCAGCTTCAACATTGCCGAAATCGCCGACGTGACGCTCCGTCCCGGTCGGCCCGTCGTGGTGTTGATGCGTTGGATTGAAATGCGGGCCGGCCGACATCGCATCCGGCGCCGAGCAATCGCCTTTCTCGTGTATGTGGAAACCGTGCTTGCCCGGTTTGAGGTTTTGGAAGTCGGCAACGACGTGCACTTCGTCGCCAGTCTTTGTGAACGTGACCGTGCCCGTAACCTGGCTCCCTGATTTCGGCTCCAAAGTCGCGGCCGCCTTCGTGACATCCTGCGCGTGCGCGAAGACAGCGAAAGCGCACAACACGCCTAGAGATATAATTATTGTTTTCATGCCGAAACGGTACGGCGCTTCTGGGCAAAATGTCACTAGGAATCGAGCAGCCGTTGCTCGATTCCTGCATACGCATCTACGCGCCGGTCACGCAAAAATGGCCAATGGGTACGATGCTCGTTCACGCGATCCCATTCCACATCGGCGAGCACAATCTCTTCTCGATCTGCCGAACCTTTGGCGATGATCTCACCATCGGGGCCGCAGATAAAACTCTGCCCCCAAAATTCAATCCCGTCGCTCCCGCCACTTGCAGCCAGTGGCGCGACTTCATGACCAACCCGGTTCGCAGCCGCGACGTAACACCCATTGGCGATCGCGTGACTGCGCTGAATTGTTTCCCACGCCGAGTACTGGGCCGCACCGAATTCTTTTTTTTCGCTCGGATGCCAGCCGATGGCAGTTGGATAAAAAATAACCTC
>QHNU01000269.1 GCA_003218525.1 Verrucomicrobiota bacterium | reverse complement strand
CGCCGATCCCATCGCCGTTAGCGTCCATGTAAGTACCGACCGACAGGCAGTAGATCACGGCGTTCTTGTACCAGAGATCGTTGATCATATATAGCTGTGAGGTTGAAGTAAGAAGTAAGAAGTAAGAAGTAAGAAGTAAGGGAGAAGGTTAAAAGTAAAATCGTTACAACGTTACATCGGCAGAATTATGAATGGAGCGAATGGGATGAGCTACATAGAAGGGTCCGAGCCGGCCTGGCGAAAACGGCGACTTTGCGACCTCGAAATGCGAGGTTGGGATGAGGTCGCAATTTGCGACCTCAAGACAACGCTTTCCTCGGAGGTAAGCCGAAACATAAAATCCTCTGGAAAACGTTCCCGGTTTCGTTTCACCTGCTCGCTAAGGCGCTTTGTCGACACGCCGTAGAGCCGCGCCAGATCCGAATCGAGGATCACCTTCTCGCCTCGAAGCTCGCGGATGAGATGTTCGATGCGAGCGAGTTCCTCCGGGCGGGGCATTGTAAGGCGAAAGAAAAGTAAGAAGGAAGAATTAAGAGTTAAGAAGGAGGAAGCGGAAGGAGGTTTTTTATCTTCCGGTCGCGTGCGTTGGGGGCTGCTTGGGCGGGCGACGCAGGCCCCAGAACAGGTCGCCGGTTATGACATAGGTGATCATGGCAAGCAGCATCAGGAACACCGCCACCCAAAAAATCCAACTGTGATGCACTCGCTTCCAGCGAGGACGATGAGAATGAGCTTCGTGGTGCTCGTGATTCATGGAATTAAGAGTTACGAATTAAGAAGTAAAAGTTAGAATTAAAAAATAAGAATGGAGCGAATGGGATGAGCGACATGGCTGGCAACGCCGCGAGGTAGCGGTCGAACGCTGCGGGAAGCAGCTGAGATACAATGGAGCGAATGGAATGAGCGACATGGCCGGTAATGCCGCGAGGTAGCGGTCGAGCGCAGCGGGAGCTGCCGAGATACAATGGAGCGAATGGGATGAGCGACATAGAAGGGTCCGAGCCGCACTGGCGCAAACGACGAGGGTAGGAGCGAGCGAACGTGGGCAGTAAGCGAGTTTCAATTAAGAATTAGAAAGCGACAATAGTCAGAGATGTCTCGTTCTTCGCCTCCGTTCCACTGCGCTCAGAATGACAAGGCTCAGAGTGCACAATGTCAGTGGTCGATATGACAGATGGGCGAAGTGCGGAATGCCCGGCGCGGAGTTATCTTGCAATTTGGAGATTAACGCGAAATCGATAGCTGTTAGGCAAAAAAGCAGCGGGTTTCGGAAATCCGAAACCCGCTCTGTTATTCAGTTACGATGACAGGCCTATTGGCCGCCGGGACGATCCTCAGGCTTCTGTCCCGGTTGATCCGGGCGACGCGGTTGCTGCGGCTGACCGCCGCCACCGCCTCCACCTCCACCGCCGCCACCCTGGCCTGGTCGGTCAGGTTGTTGTCCCGGTTGATTCGGTTGGCCGCCTCCCTGGCCGCCACCGCCTTGTCCTTGTGTCGTTTGATCTGGCATATTCCCTTTCAGTTGTTTTGTGCGAACGCAAACGTGGTCCGCTCAATAAAATACGCGCCAGACGTTAAAATTGGCCGTTTCCAAGCCGGAGCAGGGAGCCCCCGCCTCGCGCACAGCGAGCCTGTCCAATGGCGCACACAGCGGCAAAACCTCATGCGGAACTAGGAACTGCCGGCCGAGAAAAGTTGCGAATTAAATGCGAAACGATAATTTTGTTGCTTGAGGCGGCGTCGGATTAACCGCTCTGTGCGCAGGCAGAATAATCCAGATCTGCGGGTCCGCGGCGCTACCCCTGCCGATCTCCCGGCGATCACGCGAATTTACAATGAGGCCATTCGCACCACTACCGCGACTTTCGATACAAAACCGCAAACGCTGAAGCAGCGTTCGAGCTGGTTTCGGAAACATGGCAAGAGTCATCCAATCATGGTTGCCGAACTCCACGGTGAAGTCGTCGGCTGGGCCTGCCTAAGCCCCTGGTCGGACCGAGCCGCTTATGATTCGACGGCCGAGACGTCGTTTTATGTGAAATCGGCGTTTCGTGGCCAGGGAATCGGGAGGCAACTGAAAGCCGGCATCGTCGAGAAGGCGCGCCGACTGGGTTTTCATTCGCTGATCGCGCGAGTAGCCGAGGGGAGCGACGCGAGTTTGCGCATCAACGAGGCCGCCGGGTTCAGGCAGGTGGGAATCCTCAAAGAAGTCGGGCGGAAATTCGGTCGCCTCATCGATGTTCACATTTTGCAAAAGATCCTGAAATGAACTCGCGCGTTAAGATACGCGAATGTCGGCGGGAGGATTTTGACAGCGTTTTTCCGTTGCTTCGGCAACTGTGGCCCGACAATGAATTGGATGCGGCGTCGCTCGGAAAAGTGTTTAATGGCGCGTTGGAGTCGGACGCGCAGGTTTATCTCTGCGCGACGGATGGCGAGGATGTGATCGGCTTCGTGTCGTTGACGGTTAAAAATAATCTGTGGCAGCCGGCAAAACTCGNTTGATTGTCGATGAAAAATATCGTGGCCACGGACTTGGGGCACGACTGTTAAATGAAATCATGGCGCACGCCGAACGCCAAGGTTGTGCTCGCATCGAGTTGGACTCGGCTTTTCATCGAAAAAGCGCGCACCGCTTTTACGAACAACACGGATTTGAAAATAGGGCATATCTGTTCTCGAAAAATTTGCGCAAAGCAAAAAGCTGATTCTCCTTCGCTAAAGCTACGGCGCGACAAGGGAAGCTGAGGATCAGAAAGCAGGGGCCGAGGCGCTAGCGTTTCCGCAATTTCAGCAGTTTGCGCAGACGGCGCGTTGTCGCATCGCGATCGAGCTTGCTGGCAGCGACACTAAGAACGAACTCTTCCCATTGGTCGGCGGGCAATTTCGTGACGGATAATAAACCGTTGCTCTCCAGAAAGACGAGGCAGGTAGCGAGCGCGGTCCGTTTGTTCCCGTCGACAAATGCGTGGTTGCGGCAAAGATAAAACAGATAGGCCGCAGCAGTTTCGATCGGATCCGTGATCAACGGTCGACCCATCATCGTCGCTTGCGGAGCTGCCACGGCGGATTCCAATAACGCTTCGTCGCGGATGCCACGCGCTCCGCCATGAGCCGCCAAAACCTCGGCGTGAATCGCTTTAACCGCAGAAACTGTTAGATGGCGAATCGCATCGCTCAAGATAAACGTTTGAAGAGCTGGGAATTTTTCTTGATCAGCCGTTTGGCTGCTGCAGCCGCCTTCTTCGGATTGAGTGTCGGGCGCACCGGGGTCAACACAATCGAGCCTCCTTCGTGCACTGTGACGGTGACCTGATCGCCAACTTTGACGCGCGCGAGATCCATCAGCGCCGCGTCGAAGATGATACCCTGTGAGTTTCCGACCTTAGAAATCGTTTTCGTCATGATGTAATACTATGTTTTACGGATTGGCTTGGCAACTTAGGAAAGGAAGAATTAAGAAGGAAGAATGGAGCGAATGGGATGAGCGACATAGAAGGGTCCGAGCCGGACTGGCGCAAACGACGAGGGTAGGAGCGAGCGAACGTAGGCAGTAAGCGAGTTTCAATTAAGAAGGCCACCGCGGTCAATCCGTCAGAGTCTAGCGGAACGTGAGCGGAAGACGGAACAAGCAATAGTCAGAGATGTCTCCGCTTCGGTCGACATGACAAGAATTAAGAAAACAGAAAGGCTGAAGAGCTGTCGCGAAAGATGCGTCGTCTTACTTGGGCCGGCCGGAGAATCCGGCAGCGGTGCGCAGTGCGTCGGCGTCCATTAGTTTGCCGTCGAGCATTACGACCCGCGTTTGGCGCAGATCCGAGATTCGCTCAGACGGATCGCCTTCCACCAGCACAAGGTCGGCGGTCTTACCGACTTTGATTGAGCCGGTTTTCTTGCCCTGATTAAGGAGGCGGGCAGGCGTAATCGTCGCCGCGGCCAATGCCTCGGCGGGTGTCAGGCCCGCCTGGCGGTAAATTTCCAGTTCACGGATGATTTCAATGCCAGAGCCGTCGGTACCGGCAACGATCGGCACGCCCGCTTTGTGCATCCTGGTGAGAAGCTGAACCAGCTTTGCCCAACTGGCGCGATAATCGGCGCGCGTAAGATCCTTCGGCACGGCAAAGCCGCCCTGGCGAAAACCGCGCTCGGTGGCGGGCGGCAACGTACCAACGAATGGGGCATAGGCCGGGGACAGGTCGCCATTCTCTGGCACATAAAGGCCTTCGAACGCTACCATTGTCGGGTCGGAATAAATTTTCTTCGCTGCCATGGTCGCGACGATGTTCTTCATCGGCTCGGCATCGAGATCGACGTTGCGGGCGTAGCGGCCCGGGCCTTCGAAACGCATGATGCCATTGTCGATTTTTATCACGTCGTCCGGCATCGCCTGCATGATGACCCAGTTGATGTGCGTGATCTCGTCGTAGCCGGCCTTGATCGCGTCCATCGGACGGATGCCAGCCGGAATGTGACCGTGGACATGCAAGCCGAGCTTGTGCGCTTCATCGCAGCTCGCTTTGAGCCACTCGGGGTTGAACGTCCCGTAGAACTTCACTCCGGTGAAGCCTTTCTCTTTCG
>QHNU01000268.1:2032-4574 GCA_003218525.1 Verrucomicrobiota bacterium | reverse complement strand
ACGTAGTAAAACGTATTTCCGGATGGGGGGTTGGAAGCCGTTGCCGTTGTCACCATTCCCACGTCCACGTGCTGAGTATAATTACCCGTGCTTGCACCATAATAGACACGATATCCGTCTATGTTGGGAGCCGACGGACTTGCCGCCCAGCTTAGAGTCACTCCCTGAACGGCCGGTAACAGGGAGACGACCAACAAGACAAAGCCGCTGATTAACAAAAGCGGCCATTTAGAATAATGGCAGTTATAGTTAATACCGGAAATTGAGCAGGGATTGTGCCGAGAAATCTCGAAAACGCGCTGCTCGGTTCCGAAACGATGGCCGTTTCGGACCACAGCATTGCAAACAACAATGCAGTTTTTCCTCGGCTTTCATATTAAAGCGCCGGCAACCTTAGCCGCGAAATCCGGAGCCTACGGGGCTCGAACCCGCAACCTCCGCCGTGACAGGGCGGCGCTCTAACCAATTGAGCTAAGGCTCCACAGGCCGGAGAAAAGCGTCAGACGATAGGTTCGGAGAGAAGGCGCTTCAACCGTTTTCGTGGCGAACAAAAAAATGCAACCGGCTCGTCATTTTCGTCGTGGCAATTTTCCTGCTTAATGGAATCGACGCGTTCGGAGGATTGTCGAACGATTACGCGAAGGGTATAGTCTAATGGCAGTGACAGAACGATGAGCGACGAGCGGGAGTTAGGGAAACACGAGGACGATCTCGATTTAGTCGATCGCATCGATCTCTTGATTGCGTCATTGCCGGCGAGTGATCCGATCCGGCGCGAGCTGCTTGATCTGCGGCTGGAAATTTCGCAGCGGGAGGAAACGTTCGTCGAAGCGCGGCAGACCATTGAGAAGCTTGAAGAAGTTATCAAAAAGGTAACCTCGCCGGCGAATCGTATCGGAACTTTTCTTGGCGCGGTCAGCAAAGAGACCGCGCATATCGTGGTTGGTGGAGCAGATTATTATTGCAACATTGATCCGCGGATTCCGATGGGAAAGTTGAAAAAAGGAACACGTGTCCTGGTCAACGAAGCATTCGTCATCGTGGGTGATCTGGGTTTCGAGACGGCGGGACCGGTCACGAAGATCACTGAAGTGATCGGAAATGATCGATTACGGGTAGGGAATGAACACGGAACGCAATCGCTCGTGCTGCAACGTTCATCAGATCTGGCCAAGACCGCCTTAAAACAGGGTGATGAAGTGCGCGTCGATTCGAATTATCGGATGGCGCTTGAGATGATGGCCGCGCCCGGTTCACATGAGCATTATCTCGACGCTGTGCCGGTCTTGCCATGGAACAAAGTTGGCGGACAAGAGGAAGCGATCCAGGCGATCAAGGATGCGATCGAATTGCCTTTATTGCACCCGGAGTTGTTCGAGAAATTTCAACATGCGACGCCCAAAGGATTTTTGCTCTACGGCCCGCCTGGCTGTGGCAAAACGCTGATCGGAAAAGCCACCGCTTACAATTTGACCCGGCAGCTGGCTGAGAAATCTGGGGGCGATGTGCGCGAATATTTCATGCATGTAAAGGGGCCGGAAATTCTCAATATGTGGGTGGGGGAATCTGAGCGAATGGTGCGCGAAATTTTCGCGACTGCGCGTGAGAAACGCCGTGAAGGTTTCATACCTTTCCTATTTATCGACGAAGCCGAAAGTATTCTCGGCACCCGCCGCGCCTCGCGCTACTCGAGCATCTTATCGACGCTCGTTCCAATGTTTTGCTCGGAGATGGATGGGATCGATTCTCTCAATGATGTCGTGATCATTCTTGCATCGAACCGGGCCGATTTGATTGATCCGGCAATTCTGCGACCGGGGCGCATTGATCGAAAAATCAAAGTGAACCGACCGAATAAGGAAGCGACGCGGGAAATTTACCGTATTTATCTGACCAACGAGCTGCCGTATGACGGTGCGCTGGCGAAAGAGGCAGAGAACATCGGCGCCGCAATCGAGAAATTGATCGAACGCTTCGTGACTTGGCAATTTGCCCGGCGCGATGAAAACAAATTCCTGGAAGTGACCCTTCGCAGCGGACGGAAAGAGATGCTCTATCGGGCCGATTTGCTCAGTGGCGCCATTATCGCATCAGTAGTGGAACGGGCCAAAGCGATGGCAATCAAGCGGGCGATCGCGAATGCCGGCAAGAAGGATTCGTTTGGATTGTCCGAGGGAATCACCGAGCAAGATTTGCAAGCATCCTTCAATGCTGAGTACGTCGAGAACGATATTTTCCCGCCGAGCGATATTACAGAAGACTGGCTCAAGCTGGTCGATTACGATTCCGACAACGTCGTCAAGATCGCACCGTTTCGTCCGCTGAATGCAGATCGGCCCTCTCCGATCGGTGGCGTGATTTGATCTTTTACGGTGCGCGCTGATGGCTAGCATCGCGCTGTGAAATCGCTCGCTTGCATTTTTCTAATCGTGATTCTGGTTGACTGCGCTCGTGCGCAAACGCCAGTGCAACGGCGCCCGGATGTTTCAAACAAGGCCCTGATCACAAAGCAAACGCCCTCCATGATGAATCAAACGAGCGG
>QHNU01000268.1:0-2018 GCA_003218525.1 Verrucomicrobiota bacterium | reverse complement strand
CTCGCCGACGACTACTACGCATGGCGGAATGAGAATTACCCCGTTCGCAGCAGCGAAGCAGGCCTGCACACTTGGGACAACAGGCTAACCGACTATTCAGCCGGAAAGATGGCCGAACGTGCCGCATACGTTCGGCAGTTGCTTGATCAGGTCCGCGCCATGAAAACCGAGAGCTGGTCCAAAGACGATCGCATAGATTGGATTTTATTTCGTTCGCAACTGGAGGAGGTCGAATTCGGCGATCGTGTCTTGCAATTCGAACTAACCAATCCGCTCGTTTACGTGGGTGAGTGCAGCAACGGCATCTTTTCGCTGCTGAAGAAAGAATACGACACCGCACGCAATCGCGCTCTTTCCGCGACGGCGCGAATGAAAGCGATGCCCGCCATGATCAGGCAAGGCGAACAGAACTTGCACAAGCCGGTCAAGCTTTACGCGCAGCTGGCGATTCAATCGGCGCGGTCAATTGATCCGCTCTTCAAGGAAAGTATGAGCTCCTTGATAAAGGATTTGTCGGAATCCGAACGAAACGATTTTGAAAAGGCTCGTGACGGCGCGCTCAGTGCAATCCATGGCTTTGCCGACAAGCTGGAAAAGCGTTTACCGGCGATGATCGACTTCGCGCCCATGGGCGAGACCAATTACAATTATTATCTCAAGCACATTTTGCTTCTCCCGCTCGATGCAGCTCAGGTGGAAATGCTCGGGCGCGCAGAACTGGCCCGTTATCGCGCCTTGGAGGCGCTGTTGCCCGATCCATCAATGGCCGATCCCAATCCGGCACGAAGCAAAAACGTTCCCCCGGACCAAGATTCATTCCTCAAGGCCTACGAAAGTCGGGAACTAGAGATGATCAATTTCTTGAAATCGCGACAGCTGATCACGCTACCCGATTATCTTGGTCCGTTCCAGATTCGGCAGCTCCCAGAAGCATTCAAGCCGACCAGCCCCGGTGGTTTCATGAATCCGCCTGGCGTTTACGATAAAGATCCAGCAGGATTTTATTTCATTCCCACTTACAACCCGGAGTCGAAGAACTTTTATATCCGTGCTGCGATCGAAGACCCGAGACCGATTCTGGGTCACGAAGGAATTCCCGGACATTTCTTGCAACTCTCAATTGCAAATCATTTGCCCGATGAGATTCGCCGCCAGAATCAGAATGGCGTCTTCGTGGAAGGCTGGGCCCTTTACGACGAGGAGATGCTAATGCGAACTGGCTTGTACCCGGAAGGATCGGCCGCCCAAGGGCAAATCTTACGGCTCTCGCGCTACCGCGCGGCACGTATTGGCGTGGACGTGAACCTACAGACAGGCCGGTGGAACTTCGAGCAGGCGGTGAAATATTTTATGGAAGCGGGCGGCCTCGATCGCGAAGCGGCCGAAGGCGAAGCCGCGGGGGCGGCCGCAACGCCGACGCAAAAAATTTGGTACATCACGGGCAAATGGCAGATCATGAATTTGCTCGGAAAATATCACGACAAACAAGGTGCGAATTTCCGGCTCGGCCAGTTTCATGACGACCTGATCAAGAACGGGAGCCTGCCAGTTTCGATTGTCGAATGGATTCTGCTCGACGACCCATCGTCCCTCGAAACTGCCCTAAAATAGCGCAAAGCGGTTTTGGAAACTTCGGGCAAGATCGCAAGGACGCGCGGCCTGTATATCGTACCTAAGCAATGAAACGCATCTTTGGGTTGGAGACAGAGTACGGAATTACGGTGCGAGAAGCGGAGGCGGTGGACGTCGTTGCCGAATCCATCGCGCTCGTGCGCAGCTATACGGAGCATGGGGCCCATATGAAATGGGACTACGAGCATGAAGATCCTCACCGCGACGCGCGCGGGTTTCGAGCGAAGGCATTGCGACAGGACACCGACGAATCGGCCTATTACGAGGTAGACAAGAACCGCGCCCTTAGCTTCGTCGAAATCAAGAGCGACCTCGTCCTCTCAAACGGCGCGCGCTTTTATAACGATCATGCCCATCCGGAATATTCTACCCCCGAATGCACGACC
>QHNU01000267.1 GCA_003218525.1 Verrucomicrobiota bacterium | reverse complement strand
GCATCTTGAAAGCGAGAGAACTCATAGCCAAACTTCCAATTTAATCCGGCGGGCATTTTTCAAAGGCAACAGAAGGCGGGACTATTATGAAATCTGAGCGTTTTAAGAATTCGGCCCTTCTCCTTCTTGCCGCCGCCATCCTGGCCGGCTGCGCGCCGCAAATCGCCGTTGTTTCGGAGAAACCCCCCGCTCGATTCCAGGCCACCTCCGGGACGGACCAGGCCATCGTAAAAACGATCGATCGCGCCCAGGGATTACAGCGGACACAACCATTGATCGCGCTCGAAGCCTATGCCAACGCGGCGCACGATTCATTACGCCAACTTGAGCGCAGCTCGACAAATACAGAAGCAAGACGCTGCTACAATTTCGCAGTTGCCGGGATCTTTTCGGTAGTCCGTCAGGCTAAGCTCGATCCCTGGACTAAACCCGTGCAGGTCGGTGCGAACAACGAATTAACTCTTACGGGCAAACGGGATCCAGCCAAGCCGGAGCAGAACCCGGCCTTGTATGATTTGATCCCTACCGATGAGCTGAGGTATCACGGCGCTTATGTGAAGGATGATGTCAAAAAGGACGGTATCGGAGCACCGCTCGTGGCCGTCCGTCGCCTTACCGCAGAGCAAGCGACCGCGTTGTTTGCGCCACCCGCAATTTATTACGGCGTCACGGGCGTGGCGGAATTCGAAGGGTCGCGTTGTGTCCTCTCCATCCGCGATCCATTGGCCGCGGAAACCGTACGGGTGGAAGATCACACCTATCCGTTGGCGGCGAATTTCACTGCCTCCCTGGCGATGACGCTAGCCAGGGAAAAACCCCAAAAACTTGGGCTTGTCCGACTGCTGCGTCCGCAGGAATACGCCGCCACCTCCCGGGTCGCCCGGATGGAACCTTACAATCCAAACAAAACTGTCGTGCTGGTCATACACGGATTGATGGACACGCCTGCCACCTGGGTGCCGCTGCTAAACGATTTGCGCAGCGACAAAGACATCCGGCACAATTATCAGTTTTGGTTTTACAGTTACCCGAGCGGCTATCCCTATCCCTATAGCGCGCTCATCCTGCGGCAGGAACTCGATGCCATCGAAAAGAAATTTCCGCTCCACAAGAAGATGGTGGTGGTGGGTCACAGCATGGGCGGATGTATCACCAGAACTCTGATTACCGACACCGGCAACAAACTCTGGATCGAGGCTTTTGGCCATCCTCCCGCAGAAACAGAGATGCCAGCCGAGAGCAAACACCTTCTCGAAGAAGCGATCATCCTTAAGCATCGACCGGAAATCGGGCGCGTCATTTTCATGTCCACACCGCATCGCGGCAGCGATTTGGCCAGTAACTGGATCGGCCGTATCGGATCGATGCTGGTGAAAGCGCCAAGTCACCTGCTCTCAGTTGGTCAGACTATCCGCGCGGACCTTAAGCCTGATCCCGCGGCCCTTCAGCTGAAACGCTTTCCGAACAGCGTTGACACGCTGGCTCCGAACAACCGTTTCGTCGTCGCGATCAACAAGGTCCCGATCACCCCCGGCATTCCCTATTACTCGATCGTGGGCGATCGGGGGCGTGGTGATACTCCCAACAGTAGCGATGGAGTCGTCCCGTACTGGAGTAGCCATCTCGACGGTGCCAGGAGCGAATTTATCGCGCCGTGCAATCACAGCTCGCCCCTAAACCCGCAAGCGATCGCCGAAGTCCATCGCATTCTTCTTTTGCACCTCAAAACCGGTGTCGCGGGCGCAACCTCGCGATCTAAATCAATTACTTATTCGGCGCCATCGCCTCCTCACTCTCATGATCAAGCATCCCGCTGAACCGGGAATGCGAGCGGAGAGTAAAGGACTCATCGTCATCCTCATTGCACGTTACGCTATTGCCACTCGTAACAGCTTGCCCTGATGCCACCACGAACACTCCTATCGGTCATTTTCATGCCGCCGGCCGCCAAGATTGGCAATGCACCTCACGTGACCTCGGTGGAGCGTCTCGTTCGCGCGCTCTGCGTGGTCGGTATGGGAACCGTTGCGATCATCTGCGGTGTCTGGGCATTCGGTGCGGTCTGGTTTGACGCACCATTTGGGAGCGGCAACAAGATTGTAGCCGCCCTAATCGCGATCGCGTTTGTTGTCGTGCTTGTATTCGTTAGACGATTCTGGCGAAAGCTGGGCATCTTCGTCGTGCTCTTTGGTGGCGTGCTTATCTGGTGGCTGACGCTTTCTCCGACCAACGATAGTGACTGGCAGCCGGATGTGGCCCAGAAAGTGTGGGCCGATGTTCAAGGCGACGAAGTAACATTTTACAACGTCCGCAACTGCGAATACCGAACAGAGAGCGACTACACCCCGCATTGGGAGGCGCGCACTGCGCATATCTCGCAGATCACCGGCATCGACCTCGCGATCGATTACTGGGGTTCGCCCTGGATCGCGCATCCCATCGTCAGCTTCCAATTCGCTGACACGCCGCCGCTCTGCTTTTCCATCGAGACGCGCAAGAAGCTTGGCCAA
>QHNU01000266.1 GCA_003218525.1 Verrucomicrobiota bacterium | reverse complement strand
CATTGGCTGAAATCGGCTACGGTTCATGTGCAGCCACGGCCGAATGAGGAGCATGGATGCTCCGATCGTTCCGATAAGAGCTGCCAGGACGCTTCCACCAAAGAGCAGGAGGACGTTTGTCAGTGGCGAGGAGGGGCGTGGAATGTGCAGATGAATTCCACCCGCGACGACGAAGAATGCGCCGACAACGACGATGAAACTGGCAAACTCTCCCATCGTATGGAGGACACGGTCACTCGCGTGCAATCGCACAATGTAATAGCCGCAGGTAATGGCAGAGAGACTGGCACAGAGTTTCGCATAGTGACGTTCCCAGTGGTGCTGGAGGATGAGCGGAAAAATTGCGATCGCCGCCAGCAGAATTCCAAACGGCGCAAGAAGCGCTGGATGAGATTCGATCGTCGCGATGGACATATAAGGGAACTGCCATCGCGATTCAATTCGCGGTCAAGCAAAAGCGAGTGATGCTGCCCGATTATTTACGACCGATGCCGGCTAAATCGACGGCTGGCGATACACAATGGGCGCAGCGATCTAAGAACGGTCCGAACCGGCTTCCTGAAAATAACTGGCAACATATTGCCGTTTCTACGATTTGCGCGCCCGCAAATATCCTCGAATTTCGTCACGCGCGAACGACCGGAACAAAGCTTCACAGGATGGGAAAACCTATTGATACGCTCGAAACCCCGACAATCTCGCTGCTCATCATCGCATGCTAGCCGGTCGGGCGGAGCCGCGGCGAAATCTTTATGCGATGACGCGCGTTGCGATTCTGTGCGGAATTCTCTTTCTGTCCGGAATTGGCGCACTGATTTTCGAGACCCTGTGGCTGCGCCTGAGCGGCCTTGCATTTGGAAACTCGGTCTGGGCGGCGGCGTTGATTCTCTCCAGCTTTATGGCTGGTCTGGCGCTGGGAAACGCGATCGCTGCGTCATCCAGGGTTCGACGGTGGCGACCGCTGCATTTCTACGCTTTGCTCGAGGTGCTTGTCGCATTCCTTGGTTGCACGATTGTTTTTGGTCTTCCGCTGCTGGGCGAATTGATGCGACCCGTGTGGCAAACGCTTTGGAATTATCAGCCAACTCTCCTCGGACTGCGGTTTATTTTGTCTTTCCTGATCCTGCTTGTACCGACAACAGCCATGGGCCTGACTCTGCCGGTATTGGTCGAGGATCCATTGTTGCGGCAAGCGAATTTTGGGCGCGCGATCGGTCTTCTTTATGGCTCGAACACATTAGGCGCAGTAGCGGGGGCCGTGCTCGGCGAAGGTTACCTCATCGCAGCGTTTGGACTCTATGGGACCGGCGTGGCTGCGGGTTTGGCGGTTTGTATTGCCGCAGCGATCGCTTTGTTGATCGCAAAGATTGACGGCGATACCGCGGCACTTATTCCGCAGCGAATTTTCCCCTTGCGTTTGGATGTGAGCTATCGGCCTCCATGGCGTCTGCTTGTCGTCAGCTTTGGAACTGGCTGCATTCTTCTTTCACTGGAGGTGATTTGGTTCCGATTTTTGCGTTTGTATGTTGCATCGTCGCCAACTGCTTTCGCGATCATGCTCGCGGTGGTGCTGGCGGGTATCGGATTCGGCGGCATTGTGGCTGGCGCGATACACCGCCGCTCGGCGCGATTGAATCACTTACTTCCCGTCCTGTTGCTGTTGGCGGCGATTTCGACCTTTCTCTCCTATCTCTTTTTTCCGGGAGAGTTAATTCCGGCGAGCACAGACGTGTTTGGTCTCAGTTGGCGGCAGATTGGGCTGTTGTCCATCGCTTTAATGTTCCCAGTCGCGTTGCTTTCAGGAATTCTGTTTCCGTCCATCGCGGCAAACGTTCAAGCGAGCGTGGGCGATTGGATGAACAGCACCGGAATTACGACGTTGTTCAATACAACTGGGGCGGCGCTGGGCCCATTTCTTGCAAGTTTCGTCCTGCTGCCGGGCATCGGCTACCAATGGAGCCTCATACTCTGCGCTGCGGGGTACGTTCTGCTTGGCATTCTTGTAAGCGAACGGTCGAGTTGGTCAATTCGGCGGCCAATCGGTCTGGTCACTATCGCACTTTGTGCGGCCGTCACTCTCCTTCTGGCAATTTTTCCGTATAATCGCGCTGATGTGCACTTCGGGCATGCGAGACATTTTCTCGGTCATTTGGTCACGAAGATCGAGGGACCGTCCGATACATATCAGGTGCTGCGGTACGATCTTTTCGGCGAACCGTATCGCTACCAGCTGTTGACCAGCGGGTTCTCGATGTCGGGCACGGCCCCACAAAGCCAGCGCTACATGAGACTGTTCGCATATCTTCCCCTGGCCTTCCGCCCCGAATCAAAAGATGTGCTGCTCATTTGTTATGGCTGCGGAATTACGGCAGACGCCTTCGTCCACGAATCGCGTCTCAAGCGGATCGACATCGTGGATGTTTCAAAGGAAGTATTTGGTCTTGCTGACTTTTATTCAGGGATTAACTACTCGAATCCTCTGCACGATCCTCGGGTGACCGCGTTCGTTCAAGAT
>QHNU01000265.1 GCA_003218525.1 Verrucomicrobiota bacterium | reverse complement strand
AGCAAATTCTCGTGAACATGGTTTCGCGCCGTGTTCGACAGTTATGTCTCGGTCATCGGCCGCTAGTGCAGGTTCCGTTGGGGACGGGCGCAGCTGATATTGCTCTGAGTGAGATCATCGCGCAGAAGCTCATTTTTGAATCTACCTTTGGTAACGGCGCGACAAAGACGCCGATTGTGCCGTTCCCGAGCGTAATCGACGGCAAAGCAAAAGCGGCCTAGGCAAGGAAGGGTCGGAAAGCTGATCCTCCTCCGCTGAAGCTTCGGCGTGACAAGAAGCTGGAGAGCTGAAATGCGGAGCTCGGGCTTCGGAACGGTCAGTCCGAATGGGAGCCACACGAGCCGAGCGAAGGGCCGATCGATGCGCCGCGAACGATTACGCCATAACCCCGGGAAATGACTCGGCGCAATGCTTCGCCAGTTTCGGGATCGATTTGAAGCGGTACGTCGTGGAATCCTTGCGTAATCTCAAAACGTCGCAGCGGTTTGGTCTCATCGGTAGTTTCGTAAATATAGGTGGGCATAAGAGTAACCATTAAAGTTGAGCAACTTCCGACCACAGTTGTCCCTGATAATTACAAAGCAAGGGATGGACCGGAAAGGCGCGATGGGTGATCCTGGCGACGTTTGCCGCGCGGGGCACATGCAGTTCAGCCAAGGCGCGCTCAGTCCGCTCTTCAGTCAGACGATGTTGGCGCACGACCACTGAGATAGCGTTGGCGACCTCGGCATCGCGGAGTATCTGGCGTAGTTGAGTGACGTGCATCTGATGAGTTATCTCACAGTTTTCGCCTCTATAGATTGCTGGCCTTTCGCTTCCTCTGAGCAATCCAAATTACCGCCTGCGTTTTCATGAAAAAGTCTTCACTCCGAATGAGTAGAAACGCCGGCCTTCGCTTGCCCAGTCTTCCACCGCTTCAGTATCGGTTTTCTGCTGCTGAGATTGAAGAAAAGGGCGTTCTCCTGCCGCGAACCCGGGCTCCGGCGGCCGTGCGTCAATTAACGGGACAGGCAAGTTGTCGGCTTCCAACTTGTCGGTCGGGGCGGCGGGATCTATCAAACGCGTATCCGACATACGATATTATCGCATGCTTCGGTCGATTCCTGGTACGAAATCGGAAACTATCGGAACTGGCAGAAACGCTGAAAACTGAATCAAGAAAAGGAAAATGATGGAGGAGTCCTTCCCATTGATTCCTGCGTTCGTGATTCGATTTCATTGTGGAATTCGGAGTTCGGATTGGTTGAGAGTTTGGAATATTCGGCAGTGGTTATTATTTCTTAACGGCGGAAAGTGCGGGCGATCCGATGAAAGCAATCCGTGTTGAACAATTCGGCGAGCCGGAAGTCATGAAACTAGCAGACGTGCCGAAGCCGCGACCGGAATCCGGACAGGTGCACCTGGCAGAGGCGCCACAGGCGCATCGAGCGGTAAGGGAGCCGGGAGCGTTTGGGAAAATCGTACTGATTCCGCAGGAAATAAGCCCAGAGGAGGCGCCAATTTTAGAGTGCGGAATGGAGCGAGCGGGTCGAGCGATCCGGCAGCTGCCGGACCACGAGGGCAGCGGAGAGCGAAGCTGGAGCTGAGCGAATGAATGCGGAACGTCGAAATCAGAAGTCAGAAAACAGAAGGAAACGGCAGATTTCCTGGTGTTTAATAAGGTTGAAACAGATATGAAAAAGGTTTTCGTTCGGTTGTTTATTTGCTGACCGGGTTGATCCAGGTGGCGTGGGCGCAGGAGGCCGACAAAACGCCCCTACCACAAAAGAAAATCAAAACCCCTCGCGTCCACGCGTCCCCACACTCTCAGTCGGTTGATCACGCGCCGGCGAATAGTGTGGCGCAGCCCACGGTCGGAAAAGTCCAGGTCGCCAAAGACCTCAGCTTCGCGAAGGCGCTGCAAAGATACCGGCACGCACGGCATGATCGGGATTGGTGGAAACGGCATTTCACGACCATCGTTTTCGTCGGAACCGGATATTACTACCGGGACTCAGGGTATTGGTATCCGGCCTGGGGTTATGATCCAGTCTATGACTACTACGACTACGACGGCCCGATCTATACGTATGGTAACCTTCTCCCCGACCAGGTGATCTTGAATGTGCAACGCGCACTCAAGCAATTGGGTTATTACG
>QHNU01000104.1:18250-19400 GCA_003218525.1 Verrucomicrobiota bacterium | reverse complement strand
GATCTCCTCATAACGCTTGAAAGCGCTACGACCACCGTGGTGATATCGGGCGCTGTGGCCAAGCCGGCCAAAATCGCATTCGATAAGCCAACGACCGTCTTCCAGGCGATCATGGAAGCCGGCGGAGCGAACGCATACGGTAACTTGAAAAGCGTACGACTAATCCGTATGGTCAATGGAGTTCAGCACAGCCAGGTATTAGATCTTACACCGACGCTGAAAGGCGAAGCTGTTCGACCATTTTACGTCCGTGACGGCGATGTGATCTACGTGCCGCAGTCTTTGTTTTGATTAACACTGTGATGGTTTGCTGCGATAATACGGAGTAATGGGAGTTCAGTTCCGTTCCCTCCGGGGGGCGGTCCGCTATGGACGATTTTGCCGGGGGTCGCGTCCGCGCTTCGAAGTTCCGATGAGTAACTCCTTGGCGCAGTCGACCAATTTCCCCTTCCGGGGTAATATTTGGATGCGCGCGTCGCATCCTTTGACGCAAATGCGCACATTCCTAGCGCAGCATCAAAGCTGCTAACTGTGCATTTAGAATCAACTTTCGCCCTGGCCGCGGCCGGAGTAAGCCTGCTGTTTGCGGCGACCGCGATTATTCGACGGTACCACTCTTTCGCGACCTGGTGTTTCGCGCTCGGTATGATCGGGCTGGCAGTCGATAGCGTGCTCACTGCAATATCCCTGACCCAATTGTCGCCCGAGAATCTTGCCTACCTGCAGGATCAAGCGCTGGCGGTGAAAGCTTTAGTGCCAGCTTTTTGGCTTTGTTTCAGTCTGAGTTATTCCCGCGGTGACTTTCGTGAATCCTTGCGGCAGTGGGCTCCATTGGTGGTGATCGCGCTGTTGTTACCAATCGCCATCCTGGTTCAATATCGTTGGGATTTAGTCGAGGTGATTCCCCCCTCTGATTCGCTGCCGCTGTTCTGGTTACGTTACAGAACTCCGGCGAAAGCGCTCAATGCAATCATTTTGCTCGAGATGGTTCTAATTTTAATGAACTTGGAGCGCACCTTCCGCGCGGCCGTAGGAACGATGCAGTGGCGCATCAAATTCTCAATTCTTGGCCTGGCGGTAATCTTCGGTGCTCGCATCTATACCCGCAGTCAGGCGCTGGTATTTTCCGGGCACGCAAATACGCTGAGCG
>QHNU01000104.1:17830-18242 GCA_003218525.1 Verrucomicrobiota bacterium | reverse complement strand
GGCCTGCTCATTGGCTGTTTGCTCCTCGCAATCGGCTACTTTCGAACTGGATTTGGCGAGATTGATGTTTACCCATCTCGCGCCGTTTTGCACACCTCCATCACATTGCTGGTGGTCGGCGGCTACCTTTTTTTCATCGGTATTCTTGCCCAAATTGTCGCCCGTACTGGAGGTGCAGCAACGTTTCAAATTCAGGCGTTCCTCATTCTCCTTGGAATCGCAGTCTTGGCAGTATCGCTTCTGTCGGACCGGTTGCGTCAGAAGGTAAGGTATTTCGTTAGCCAGCATTTTAAGAGGCCGCAGTACGATTTCCGCCAAATCTGGACCTCCTTCACTCAATCAACGTCGCGAGCAATTGACGACTCCACCCTCTGCGCCGCGGCCGCGAAACTCATCTCCGAGACTTTCGACG
>QHNU01000104.1:11513-17656 GCA_003218525.1 Verrucomicrobiota bacterium | reverse complement strand
GAGAAGAATGGGGTACCACCTTACGCGACATTAGCGGGACACAATTCAACCGGGGCGGAAAGCGCATTGCAGTTCGGCTGGTCGCGGGAGATCGGTGGCTGGGTTATGTCATCCTGGCTGATCGGGTGGCAGGAGCCCCTTACACTTCAGAAGAGCTGGTTTTGCTCGAGTGTATTAGTGATCAGGTCGCGTCCAGTCTGCTCAATCTTCGGCTTACGCAGGAAATCATGCTGGGCAAGGAGTTGGAAGCTTTCCAAACGATCTCGGCGTTTTTTGTGCACGATCTCAAAAACGCAGCCTCCACACTGAATTTGATGTTGCAGAACCTGCCGGTGCATTTCGACGATCCAAATTTCCGCGCGGATACTTTGCGTGGGATCGGCGAGACAACTAGCCGGATCAACCAAATCATTGAGCGGTTGAGCTCGCTACGCACCAAACTCGAATTGGAGCAATTAGAGGTGGATCTAAACCGGCTGGTGGAAGAGGCGATGCAAAGTTTCAATGGAACCTCCGGGATCGAGTTCACAAAAGAACTTCAACCCCTTCCCAAACTGATCGGGGACGCGGAACAGCTCCGCGGTGTGGTGACGAACTTGCTGTTGAACGCACGCGATGCCGTCGGTGGAAACGGGCACGTCAAAATAACAACCGCTGCGCAGGATGGATGGGTCAGCCTGTCGGTAACGGACGACGGATGTGGCATGAGCCCTGCATTCATGAGAGATTCTTTGTTTCGTCCTTTCAAGACGACGAAGAAGAAGGGTCTGGGAATCGGTATGTTTCAAACAAAGATGATTGTGCAAGCACATGGGGGCTCCCTTCGTGTGCAAAGTGACGCGGGGAGGGGGACTACTTTTCACATTCTGCTGCCCCTTCGAACGAAAGTACCATGAAACCGGTTCTACTCCTGGTCGATGACGATGAGGTCATTCAGACGCAAATGAAGTGGTCGCTAAATAGCGACTACGACATTGTGTCGGCGGAAGATCGTGCGGGGGCGTTGGAAGCATTTAAGAGAACGAAGCCGGCCGCCACATTGCTCGACCTGGGATTGCCACCGCGACCCAACGATTCCGATGAAGGGCTGGCCGCCTTGTCGGAGCTGCTCTCCATAGATGAAACGGCCAAAATTATCATCGTTTCCGGCCAGGGTGAAAAGAAGAACGCCCTTCACGCTGTTGGCGCGGGTGCCTACGATTTCCTGTGCAAACCGATCGATCCCGATGAGCTGAAATTGCTTTTGCGCAGATGCGTTTACTTGGCAGATCTCGAACGCGAATACCGGGAGGTCCAACGAAGCGTCCGCGCCAACGTTTTTGAAGACATGCTCGGAACGAGCCCGCAGATGCAGGGTGTTTTCGCGTTCATCCGAAAAGTAGCGGGCACGACGGCACCGGTTCTTTTGCTCGGGGAAAGCGGTACCGGAAAGGAAATGGCAGCTCTTGCGATTCACCGCCGCAGCCAGCGAAAGGAGGGCCCGTTTGTGCCAATCAATTGCAACGCGATCCCTGAAAACCTGCTTGAGAGCGAATTATTTGGACACGAAAAAGGAGCCTTTACCGGCGCCACAACGCAACGCCCTGGATTGATCGAAACGGCCTCAGGTGGCACGATCTTTCTCGATGAAATCGGCGATTTGCCCGCTCGCCTTCAGGTAAAGCTTCTCCGGTTTCTTCAAGAACAGCGGTTTCAACGCGTGGGAGGCAGGCAGGAGCTGGAAAGCGATGCCAGGGTCATCGCCGCGACCAATGCCGATCTCAAAGGCGGGATCGCCAAAGGAACTTTTCGGGAGGATTTATATTTCCGGCTAGCCGTCGTCGTCATTAGCCTGCCCCCATTGAGAGAGCGAGGGGAAGATACGTCGCTCCTCGCCCACGAATTTCTGCAAAGATATGCCGTCCAAAATGGCAAGACGAGTCTCTCCTTTGCTCCGGAAGCTTTGCGTTCAATTAACTGTCATTCGTGGCCAGGCAACATTCGCGAGCTGCAAAACCGCGTAAAACGCGCTGTCATTATGTCCGAAAGTAAGCGTATTACAACCCGGGATCTCGAACTTGGCGCCCAAGGCGACGGCCTACCCGCAACGACATTGAAAGAAGCGCGAGAAAACCTGGAACGAGAAATGGTGCAGCAGGCCCTGAAACGCCATTTGGGCAAAATCAGTTCCGCTGCGAATGAACTGGGTATCATCCGCCCGACTCTCTACGAGCTGATGGAAAAGCTTGGGATTTCGCGTGAGTAATTGATCAGAATAGTTCAAGAATACGTACTATTTTTAAAGCTGACGACAGGCCGCCTGGACATCGACACTTAACTAAAACTCATCATGCAATTATTAAGCAATTTCTCTTCACGTGTGCTCGTGTTGGCAATTATCACGGCCACGCTCGTGAGCTGTACGCCTGCGGCAAAAAAGGCGCGATATGCGGAGCGCGGTGAACGTTACTTCAAAGCTGGCGAATACGACAAGGCCAAGATTGAGTACATGAATGTGCTCAAAATCGATCAGCGCGACGCAAAAGCTTTTGCACGGCTTGGCGCGATGTGGCTCGACGAAGGTGCGCCATTGCGAGCCGGAGGATTCCTAATCAAAGCGGTTGAGCTGACGCCAAATGACATCGACAGCCATTTAAAACTGGCTCGCGTTTATCTGGGAATGGGCCGCGCCCCCGATGCACGCAAAGAAGCCATGACTGTTTTGGGGAAAATGCCCGAGAACGGCGAAGCACTGCTGATGCTGGTCGAAGCATCTCAGAAGCCGGAGGATCTGGCGGCGACAGAAGAGCAATTGGAGAAGTTCCCCAACAAAGATAACGCGTATTACTTGGTTGCTTCGGCCGCGATTGCAGGAAAAAAGTCGGATATCGCAGGCGCCGAAGCTGCCCTGCAACGCGCCCTGGCTGCCGATCCTAATCTCACTGCGGTACATTCGGCGCTCGGCACCTTATATCTTGCAAAAAAGGACCTTGCGCACGCGGGCGCTGAGTTGGAGCAAGCCGCTAATCTCAGCCCAGCGCGATCGACAGAAAAATTGAGGTTCGCCCAATTTAAGGTTCAGGCCGGAGCGGTCGACGAAGCGAAAACTTTTCTCAAATCTCTTACGACCAAAACACCCGATTTCGTTCCGGCCTGGTCGGCTTTGGCAAAGATTGCTAACCAGGAGAAGAAATATGATGAGGCGCTTCAATTAATCCAGAACGTTCTCAGTCGCGACCCTGAAAACATCGATGGCAGGATAGTGCAAGCCGATAGTTGGGTGGCAAAACATGAGACAAAAAAAGCGGTGGATTCACTGGAAACTCTCGACCGGACTTATACTAATGTTCCGCTCATCAAGTACGCATTGGCGCGTGCTTACCTGCAAAACAATAACGCGAACCAGGCGTTGGATGAGCTGGATCAAGTCGTCCGACTCAGCCCCGGATTCGTGGATGCTGTCGTACTCTACGCTCAACTTCATCTTAAAAATGGTGATGCCCAGCCAGCCATTGCGCCGCTGAAAGCAGTCGTGCAGGCGTCGCCCGGTTTAATGATTGCGGAGGTGCTGCTGGCGGAAGCGTATCGAACGCTCGGCCGTTTTGAGGAGGCCGCCACAGTACTTCAGGAACAGATCAAAAGGAGTCCGCAAGAGGCGACACCCTATTTGTTGTTGGGCGCTCTACTGAAGCAGCAAAACAAGATCGAGGACGCTCGGGCGGCGTTCGAAAAAGCGGCAGAAGTGGCACCCCAAAATCCATCTTCGATGGAACAGCTCGTCGATTTGGATATTGCAGCCAAGAGTTTCGAGGCGGGACACGAACGGCTGAACAAGCTATTGCAAAAACAGCCCAATTCCGCCGCTGCTTATTATCTGCAAGGAAAATTGTATGTAGCAGAGAACAAACTCGACCTCGCCCAGACCGCGTTGCTCAAGGCGATCGAATTAGATCATAATTTCACCCAGTCTTATGATCTTTTGATACCCATCTATATCCGTACAAATAAGCTTTCAGAGGCGTTGAATCAATCGAATGCCGTTTTGGCCAAAAAACCAAACGACGGTCAGGCGTTGCTCCTCACCGGTCTAATCTATGACACACTGAAGGATTACGACAAATCGCGTGATACCTATGAAAAACTTCTTGCGCTCAATCCCAGCTTTGTCCCGGCACTGAATAACCTAGCCTATATCTACGCTGAAAAGCTGAACGATCTCAATCGCGCTGCAGAGCTAGCGCAAAAGGCACGTTCGCTCGCGCCGTCGAATCCAGCGGTGCAGTCCTGGATACTCTGGGCTGGATTACCTACAAACAAGGGAACTACGAGCAAGCTGCCGATCTAATTGCACAAAGCGCGGCCAAAAATCCGGATAGCCCCGAGATTCAGTTTCATCTAGGAATGGCCAATTACATGATGAGCCGGATGGAGGCGGCGCGTGCGGCTCTGGAGAAAGCGGCTGGTTCTGCAGCTGATTTTCCGGGTAAGGATGAAGCACGCCAGCGATTGGCATTGCTCGGCCCAAAAGAGGGCGCACCGCAGAAACTGTCCTCCTCCGATCTCGAAGCGTTATTGAAGCAACGACCAAATGATCCGGTCGCGCTGATGCGCCTCGGGGAAGCATATGAAAAAGAAGGCACAGCTGCAAAAGCCGCTGACGCCTACGAACGAGCCCTGAAAGCAAATCCAAGACTTGTCGCGGCTACGATGAAGCTCGCTCAATTGAACGCGGGCCCTCTGAAAGACACGTCAAAGGCACTCGCCTACGCCAAAAAAGCTCGCGAGCTCGCACCCTCAGATGCTCAAGTCGGCGCCTTTCTCGGGCGCATTGCTTATCAAACCGGGAATTTCAGCTGGGCTTATAGCCTTTTGCAGGAGAGCGCGCGCTCTCTCGCTGACGATCCAACGACGCTTCATGATTTTGCATGGGCTGCATATAGTTTGGGTCATCTTGCTGAAGCTCAGGAAGCGATGCGCCGCGTCAGTTCGGTTGCAGCAGGTTCATCGCAGGGTGACGACGCAAAAAGGTTTCTGACTCTGACTCTTCTAGACCAGGCAAATGCCGACCCAACGCCGGCGGAAGCAGAAATTAGTAAAGTCTTAGCAACCGAACCTCAGTATGTTCCAGCCCTGATGGGGCGCGCAGCCATCCAGCTTAAGCGAGGTGACCGGACAGCAGCAGCTGCAACTTACACCGACGTGCTGCGACAATTTCCCGATTTTGCCCCTGCCGAAAAACGTCTGGCCGCGATTTATGCAGAACAACCCGAAAACGTAAGCAAGGCCTACGATCTTGCGAACAGAGCGCGCAAAGTCCTCGGCGATGACCCTGAGCTTTCAAAGACGCTGGGGCTAATTAGCTATCAAAGAAAGGAATTTCGTCGGGCTGCTCAATTATTGCAGGAGAGCGCGAGACGGGGGCCTCTCGATCCTACATCCTTATATTATCTGGGCATGTCCCAGTTTCAGGCCGGTCAGAAAGACGACGGAAAACAGGCGCTAAACGCCTCGCTTCAAGCTGGCTTGCAGCCGCCTCTCGCAGTGGAAGCTCGCCGTGTCCTAACGGATGCGGAGCGCCACTAGCTACCGCGGCGCTACGGGTCTTCTCTAGTGCTCCTTGCAATTTGCTCTTCCGGTGCTATTACCTTGTACAGGAGGCCTACTGATGGAGCGACTTTGTAGTTCCGACATTCGGAGCGGAAACCGTCGGAAATTCAGCTTCCTGGTTAAACGTGGTATGTTGCTAATTTCACGCAACTTACGCACTCAATTCAGGTCCTCTAAGTTCAACATCGTCGGAAAGCTTTACAGCATTAACAATCGTGACCATTTTAGCCAATGATACAAGGCGCACACAAATCCCTCGCAGTCTTGTGTTTATGTCTATGGCTGTTCCAATGGCACAGACCCTGCTGCATCCTATGGAGAATAGAAGAATGAAGCTTATGAAAAAGTATAACTGGTTAATGACAATAGGGGCAGTAAGTATGTTAGGGTTTTTGTCTCAGCCGGCTCGAGCAGTTCCCACCCTGACTCTTTCTGACGGCGGCTCCAATACCGTCACAATTCTCGATAATGGAGCTGGAGATTTGAACCCGGCCCTCGGAGCGGTGACTTTCTTGGGTTCCGTTGGTATTTTTGATCTTAACGTCAGCACAGGGCTT
>QHNU01000104.1:10866-11402 GCA_003218525.1 Verrucomicrobiota bacterium | reverse complement strand
TCATTTTGGTGGCACTCAGACCAATGGCTCGATCGTCAACACCGTATTGCAGAACGGCATGCTGTTGGTCACCAATGGCCCATTTTCGACAGCTTCATTTTCCGGTGACGCGAGTGGAGCTTTGACTGGCGGGGCTCCTTACTCCCTGACTCAGTCGGTCGCTCTAACCTTCAGCGGACCTGGAATGAAGAGTTTCGATGCTGGCGGTAATGTTGCGGTTCCAGACGGTGGCATGACGGTCACACTGTTGGGCCTCGGCCTCGCTGGCCTCGCTGGTGTGGGACGGCTGCGCCAAAGATTAGTAAAAGCGTAAGGAAATCCCAGCAGATCTCTGTTGCGATTCACCGGGTAGGGTCCACGCCCCTACCCGGTTCGCCTTTCGGATAACGAGTAATAAACTGGGTTGAATCTTCTTTAAGCTTGGGAAAGTGCGAGATCAGACAAAAAGTATGTCGCGGTTTTTTGGCTGTGTTATTAGGATAGCTCCAGTCATGGCGTCTTCTGAATTCTTCATTCGCGTTATTTGACTATTTAGC
>QHNU01000104.1:1338-10749 GCA_003218525.1 Verrucomicrobiota bacterium | reverse complement strand
CGACGTTTGCTTCAGGGTCTTTTACTGCCGATTCGATTGCCTTTGATAAGAATGGTAATCTGTTTGTTTCGGACACACAAAATAACCGGATTGTTAAAATAACGCCGGGTGGCATCCAGACCACTTTTGCCACCGGTCTCACGCCCGCAGGTCTGGCTTTCAACAGTGCAGGCTTTCTTTATGCCGCCGATTCAGCATCGGGCTCTATCTTTAAATACGCGCCTGACGGCTCCCCAGGACCACCGTTTGCCATCGGCGTGAGTGGACCTTTCGGACTCGTTTTTGATCCTTCCGGAAACCTCTTTGTCTCGGAGGTAAATACGAACTCAATCCTGAAGTTCACTTCTGCGGGGGTGAAAACCACGTTCGCTATGGGCTTCCACCAGCCCTTAGGGATCGCATTGGCTCCTTCTGGAGACATATACGAGGTCGATTTTGCCAGCGGCTCGATCTTTAAGGTAAGCCCAGCTGGGATGTCATCGCCGTTCGCCGTTGGCTTGAGCGCTCCGAGACATATCGCCGTGAATCCGGCCGGTAATGTTTTTGCTACGAATTTCGGTACCTCTGAGATTTTCGTCTTCACGCCAGCTGGGGCGAGGACGACGTTTGCCTCAGGGATCGGTGCTGGCGGCTTGGCTTTTGAGCCGAGTAATTCCAGACTCTCGAACATTTCGACGCGCGCCCTCGTAGAGACGGGCAACCATGTTCTTATTGGCGGATTCGTAATCTCTGGCAGCGGTGGTAAACAGGTCCTGCTTCGGGCGATTGGTCCTACGCTGGCGAACTCCATGGTTCCTAATCCATTACAAGATCCGGTGCTGAGCTTGCATGATACGACGATGGAAATTGCAAATAACGACAATTGGCAGAGTGCTGCCAACTCTTCACAGATTCCGTCGGCGTTGAAGCCGACCGATGCGCGGGAATCGGCAATCTTAGCGACGTTACAGCCTGGCTCCTACACCGCGATTGTCTCTGGCAAAGGCGGAACGAGCGGAGTGGCGCTTGTTGAGGTCTACGACTTGCAGGGCGCGGGTTCTTCACAACTAGCGAACATTTCGACTCGTGGTGTGGTCCAGACGGGAGATTTCGTGATGATTGGAGGCTTCATCTCCGCCGGCCCGGCCGGCAGCTCCACCGAGGTGCTAATTCGTGCCAAGGGGCCGTCGCTGGCGCAGTTTGGAATCACTGATGCGTTGGCAGACCCAACCCTCCGGGTCTTTAACGGTAACGGTGTTGTCATCAACTCGAATGACAATTGGAAGGATACTCAGCAAGCCCAGATCGCAGCAACCGGTAACGCGCCAACTAATGATCTTGAATCAGCGATTCTGATTACACTTGCGCCCGGTAACTACACCGCAATCGTGAGCGGCAAAAACGGCGGCACCGGAGTGGGTCAGGTCGAGGTTTTCAAGCAACGATAGGCTTTATATGCGCTCCGGGCGAATCCGGAGCGCGATCCAACGCGCGCGCGAAAGCGGAGCGCATAACGGGAAGGCCGACGGCAGCGAATACCTCGGCGCGTCGACAAGTGAATTGACCAAAGTTGGTCGATTGCAAAATTTCGGCTCTGGATTAGTACAGCTTGTCGATGAAGGACAAAAACGGTGAGCCGCAATCTGTCGATCAAGCTGTCTGGTTCTGCCTGAAGGCGCAGTCGAAGCGTGAGCACATCGCGGCGGAAGGTCTCCGGAAACAATTTAGTATTGTCTGTTTCGCGCCTCGACTGCGTTCACGAAAATTAACGACGAGAGGCGCGGTTTGGTTCGTGGAGGCGATGTTCCCGGGCTATTTCTTTGCGCAGTTCGACTACGCAACGCGAGGTCGTGCGGTCGAGCACGCGCCGGGAGTGCGGGGGCTTGTACAATTTGGAGATCGTTTGGCAACGATCGACGCAGCTACAATCGACGGTCTGCGCAGACGGATGGAAGCAAACGAGATCGTCACGATCGATCCCGAAATCAAGGTCGGTCAGGAAGTGCAAATTGCCCACGGCCCGTTGCAAGGTCTGGAGGTATTGGTCACTCAGTTATTACCTGCCTCCGAACGCGTGCGAGTGCTACTGGAATTTCTCGGCCGCTCGATCCAAATGGAAGTATCGAAGACGACCCTGATCCAGCGGCGCCTTCCTTCGCTTTCCTAACATCTCGCGAGAGGCGGGTCTGGTCGCCTGCATCTGGCGAAGAAGCAGAAAAACTGCGTCTGCGATGCTAGGGCGAACTACGTTCTACGATGCGCGGGGGTGCCAACGAAGCTGCTGCCTTTGCTATGCCGTTTTATCTGCGAAGCACGTCGAATGACGTGAAAACCATCCTTGTCCTCGTAGCCTTCCGGTGCTTTGCCAATCATTAAAAGCAATTTGCCAAAAGAAGCGAGGCCGACGCCCAGCGCACTGGAGAGAATCAGTAACATGCCTTAAATGAAGCATTAAGGATGCCGACAGCCTTGGTTACTGAGACTTGACACTGGAAGAGTGGTAGATGAGGAAGGTTTCAGCGTAAGTTGCTGCCACCACGCAACATAGAGCGAGATCCTCTATCTTGGCTATTTGGCGCCTTGATTAGGCCCTTTGGCCCGATCAGCCGCAGTGGCCCAAATCGAAGAGCTGAGAATCTTTTTTGTGAATTGTCGAGAAACTCTCTAGAACTGCTCTGATCGCCGCCAAGGCGAAGTTACATTGATTCATGCCGCCCTCGGAACAACTCCCATTCCTCGGGGCCAATTGCCAGTTTTTTCGGGTTATTGGTGTTGTCCTGATCTTATTTGCACTGGCCAACCTGCCTTGGACGCTGGACGACTATGACCAGGCAAAACAGGCGTTTGTTTCCTATCAAATGGTTAAACAGAACCGTTGGCTCTTCCAAACCACACCGACCGAGGGTCTGCCGGCACGAGGCGAACGTCACAGCCAATTTCATATTAACAGCAAACCGCCAGCAATTGGATGGGCCTCGGCCGTGCTTTACGAACTCACGCGCTCTTGGGATTTGGCGTGGCGCTTGCCATCGTTTTTGGCAGGGATCACCCTCGCTTTTCTGATCTTTGGCACTGCGAAAAAAGCATTCGGGGATTTGGCCGCGCTGACTGCGCTCGCTGCTTTTGGATTCAACTTACTCAGTCCACGCTTGGCGACGCTTGTTCGCACCGATATGCCGTTGGCTTTGGTTTGCTTCGCTATCGGGGTACTCATGTTCGATAAAGTGCGGACCGGGCGAGATTGGACAACGCACCAGCGCGTGATCCTGCTTGCGTTCCTCGTCGCCGGCTTGTTTATCAAAGGACCGATCGTCTATGCTTTCGTCCTGCCGCCCGTTATCATTTATCAAATTCTTCAAAGATGGCGCGGCGATTTTCCAACGGCCTGGAGCGGATGGTGGCCATGGACTGCTTCATTTGCGATCTTTCTCGCCTGGGTAATCACTGGCGCGCTGTTCGTTCCTGGATTTTATCACGATGCCATTCAGGTCGAATTTGGGGAACGATTCCGTGAAGGTCTTCACCGTTCGCAGCCGCTGCTTTTCTACGTTCCACATCTGCTGTCCAAATTCGCACCGTGGAGTTTGCTCATGATCATGCTGTTCATTTTGGCCATACGCCAGACTCGTATCGGCACCCGCGCATGGTTAAGAGAGATCTCGCCCGAGATGTGCTGGCTGCTGGCCTGGGCACTGGGCGGAATCGTGGTGATGTCACTCATTCCGTCGAAGCGCGTCGATCGCATTTTCCCGTCTATACCTCCACTTTGTTTATTGCTCGCGGCGCAATTAAATTATTTTAAGCAACGCAAGCACTCTGAACTACTTCTTCGCCGCATCATTATCGCGGGCATTTTAGTGTCCGCAGTTTACGCGGGAGGTTACGCGGCCACGCGCGTGATTCAGGGCTATCGAACACACCGTGACGCCCTGGAGGAATTTGGAAGGGAGGTTCGTCGTACCGCGCAAATATCCCATCTCCGTTATGAGGTCATCCGCGCAGCGGACGAAGGGCTTCTTCTTTATTTGCAACGACCTCGATTTCTAACTTTCGATCGTGCAGCCGAACTATGGCGAGCGGGAGCACTAGATGGACTCGTGCTGCGCGCGAACGACCAATTGAAGCTGGCCGAACTATCAGAAATTGAGTTGCCGCCGCGTTTGAATGCCATCAAGGGCGATGACAGTGGCACCAAGTATATTTTCGTAACTCGGAAAGCCAGTAGCGCCCCTGTCGCACCTTGATTGCAACTTTACCAGCAGGTAGCGCCGTGAAAGATTTCCTGATCAGACATTTCGGATCCACGCGTATTCTTTCTCTGGTCCCATTCGGCTGCCTGCTGCTGGTCGGTTTTGTCGGTTATCTCGATTACGTCTCGGGGTTCGAGAACTCGATGCTCCTTTTTTATCTGGCGCCGATCGCGATTGCGACTTGGTATTGCGGCGTTCGTTGGGGTGGATTAATCGCATTTCTCAGTGTCGTGGCCGGGGTCATTTCTGACGTCGCGGGAGGAATACCACAATTGCGAACATGGAACTTGGCATGCGAATTCGCGGCTTATTTAGTTTTCGTGTTCCTCCTTGCGCGCTGGCATGAACTGCTAGCTAAAATGCAATCTCGCGTGGACGAAAGAACCGCAGCCTTGCGGCAGGAACTTGCGACCCGGCGGCGTCTGGAAAAGGAAATTTCCGTCGTCGCCGAGCAGGAACGCGAGCGATTAGGCCGGGAATTGCACGATAGCCTCTGTCAGCATTTGGTCGGGACGGGCCTTCTGGCACAGGCAGTGGCTGTTCAGACTGATGAGCTCGATCCAAACATCGGAAAAAAAGCGCACAAGGTAGCGAACTTGGTGGACAAGGGAGTCGAGCTTTCGCGTGAGATTGCGCGCGGCCTACTCTCGTTTGAGCTTGATACTGACCTCCTTGACGCCTTGAACGGACTGGCTCGATCGATTACTTACGAACGCAAAATTGAGTGTCGCTTTGAAAGCGGGACCGACATTCCCATTTCGCGTGAAGTTGCAAACCATTTGTATTGGATTGCCCGCGAAGCTGCCATCAATTCGGCAAAGCACGCCCGCGGCACGCGCATCCTGATTCGACTCGATCGGTCCGGAACAGGCTTGCGCTTAACTGTCACGGATGACGGCTCTGGATTGAACGACGCAGACCGCAGCAACAGCGGAATTGGAATGAAGGTGATGCGACACCGCGCCCATCTAACTGGAGGATTGCTGACGATTTCTTCGAATATTCCACGCGGAACATTGATTTGTTGTGAAGTGCCGATAGTTTCTGGCGATGAGCGTTTCGGAGGCTGAGCCGGAAAAATCGCGGGTTTTCCTCATCGATGATCATGCCGTAGTTCGCGAAGGATTGCGTGGTCTGATCGAACAAGAACACGATTTGACCATCTGCGGCGAGAGCGGCGACGCGGCCGATGCCCTAAGTAGAATCCAAACGACGCGTCCCGATCTGGTATTATTGGATTTGTCTCTCCGGCAAGGCTCCGGCATGGAGCTATTAAAAGATCTAGCTATTCAACATCCGTCCTTGCCTGTTCTAGTCTTATCGATGCACGACGAAATGATTTACGCCGAACGCGCTCTTCGTGCCGGAGCCCGCGGCTATGTCATGAAAGGCAGCACTTCTCAGCAAGTCATCACCGCTATCCGTCGCGTGTTGTCCGGCAAGGTATTCGTTAGCGACGGGGTGATGTCGTCGATTGCCACAAAATTGGGCCGCCCGAAAAGTGATCGTCCACCGATTCACCGCCTGAGTGATCGGGAACTGCAAGTATTCGAGTTCTTGGGCCAAGGACTGAGCACTTCACAAATTGCCGAGCGGATGCATCTGTCGGTGAAAACGGTACAAGTTTATTTCGCTCGGCTGAAAGAAAAGTTTGGAGTAACCGGTGCAAAAGAGTTGCTCCGCGAAGCGTTTCGCTGGAACGAGACCGGCGTAACGTAGTCGGCCCCGTATAGGTTGTCAGGCGGAGCCGGACTTAAAGTCTAGGCGCAAAACTTCCGCGCCCTCTGTAATCATCGTCCTAAGGTAGGAGGTGGTTGGCGAGGTGTGAAAACGACAGCGTCTTCTCAGCTGCCACGCGACCTATGTGCATAATCCAATTGCCTGGCGACTGGTTGGATCTCTTTTCGTCGGCGGACTAATCGCGATTTCATCTACGTCAAACCAATCGCCGCGATGAGATTGCTCGTCGTCACTATTTTTCATCTGAGCCTGATATCGCTCGCCTTGGGTCAGACCAGTCAAAAGCCGAATTTCCTGGTCATTATGACCGATGACCAAAGCCATGACACGTTGACGGAGGAGTTCATGCCTAGTACCAAGGAGATGATTGCAGACCAAGGAGTAACCTTCTCCCGCTTCATAACGCCGACGGCACTTTGTTGCCCAAGCCGTGCCAGTTTTTTGACAGGGAAATACGCTCATCACACCGGAGTGCGCACAAATAACGATCAGTTATTGGGCCCGACACTCGTGAATCGCCTGCACGACGCCGGCTATTTCACTGGTTTAGTCGGCAAGTATCTCAACAGCTGGCCGGGTGAGGCCCGCCCGGAGTACAACTATTGGACGGCATGGACCAAGGGTTATTTCGATCCGAAACTAAATTTGTTCGGCACCTTTCAAACAGTTGCGGGATACATCACATCGATTTTACGCGATCATGCGCTCGATTTTTTAGACAAGGTTCCGGGCGATCAGCCCTTCTTTCTCTTGTTTGCCAGCCGGGCTCCGCATAGTCCGGCGACTCCGGCACCTGGGGATGAACATTTATTTCCACATCTTGCCAAATGGCGCCCTCCCAACTTCAATCCGGCCGATCAATCAGACAAGCCGACCTGGCTGAAAGAGACGCCCCAACTCAGTCAACACAAGATAGAAAAACGGGTCGACGAATTTCGGTTGAATCAACTGCGCTGTCTTCACTCCGTAGACGTCGCGGTTCGCGATGTTCTTGAGAAGCTAAAGCAGCAGGGGAAACTCGATAATACTTTTATCGTCTTTTATTCCGATAATGGATACTTTTGGGGCGAACATCGCCTGCTGCGAAAGAATCGCGTCTACGAGGAAGCGAGTCGAGGACCTTGCGCGATACGTTATCCTCCTCTTATTGCGGAAACGCGTCTGGAAGACAGACTGGTCGCCGTCATCGATCTGGCGCCGACGATTTATGAGTTAGCAGGTATTCCAATTCCTTCGGATGTAGATGGTCGTTCGCTAGTTCCATTGCTGCGCGGTACAACGGAATGGAGAGATGCGCTCCTGCTCGAGGGCTGGCCTGGCACGACGAATGCGCAAATAACGCCGAGCGACGAAGAAGAGGAAGAAGAGCCGGAGGCCGATCAAGCTGGGAATCATGTTGTGCAGAATCAAGCCACCACCCCGACCGACCAAGATTATCAGGCCATTCGGACGAAAGATTTCGTTTACGTCGAAACGGTGGGCGACAAGCCAGAACTTTACCATGTCACGACTGATCCCTATCAGATGCACAATCTGGTCGATCGGCCGGAATTTGCCGAGTTGGTCAAACGTTTCAGCGATTGGTTACACCACGCGAAACTGTAGTTCTGTTCGTAAGAAATCGAGAAAGCGCTGGTGACCAGCTGCAGGACTGATCTGTTGCCCCGTGATCGAGCGCGGGTCCCCCGGAGAAAGTCTATGTGCTCACTGCGGTCCCGGTCCGCGGGCGACTCATCGTGATGCTGAAAAGCCAGAATTCTCTGCGGGTATCGTAATATTGAAGGCGAATACCCGCTGGAAAAAGTAAAGCAGTCGACTTGCTGACGACCGCACGCGCCTCCTCACGCGATGCTTTTGTGGCGAACGGAACGGCGCCGCCTCTTCTCAGATGACGAGCGAATTCGATTTGTGGACGGAGAATGATGTGCCGTCGGGGCAAATCGGCAAGACTTTGATTTTCACGCGGACAAGCCGGCGGCGGTTTTTGGTTCAAGTTACTGCCGCGATTGCTGCCTTTACGCTCGGTCCACGATTCCTGGCGCTTGCGCAAGCCGCGGCAGCCGGAGCAACTAAAACCGCTGATTTATCCACGCATGACGCGGTGAACGTTCGTCTCAAAATCAACGGCAAAGACTACGCTATTGATCAACTTGATCCGCGAGTAACCGTGCTCGATTTGCTCCGGGAGCGGTTACACCTCACCGGGTCGAAAAAAGGGTGCGATCACGGGCAATGCGGCGCTTGTACGGTCCTCATAAACGGCCGCCGTGTAAATTCCTGTCTGACACTGGCAGTGGTAAACGATGGGGCCGAGATCACTACCATCGAAGGGTTAGCCAATGGCAAACAGCTGCACCCAATGCAAGCGGCATTCATTAAACATGACGGGTTTCAATGCGGTTATTGTACGCCGGGACAGATCTGTTCGGCCGTGGCGCTGGTCAAAGAGGGACATGCGAAAGACGACGCGCAGATACGCGAATGGATGAGTGGCAACATCTGCCGCTGCGGCGCTTATACTAACATCTTGGCGGCAATCAAGGAGGCGCGCGATCAATCAGGCGCGGCAGTGAAGGGATGAATCCGTTCGTCTATTCCCGTGCAGCTGATGCGCAGCAAGCGGTCGCCGGAATTGCCGGGCAAACAAACAGCAAGTTGCTCGGTGGGGGAACGAACCTAGTCGATCTGATGAAGATGGGGGTGGAGACACCCTCGCAGCTGGTTGACATCAATCGACTACCGCTGACACAGATCGAGGAGTTGCCGAGTGGCAAGGGCGTAAGGGTGGGAGCGCTGGTACGCAATTCGGACATGGCGGAGCATCCGCTAATCACAAGTCGTTATCCGGTGCTGAGCCAGGCAGTCCTGGCCGGCGCGAGTCCGCAGCTGCGCAACCTGGCCACGACGGGGGGCAATCTCCTACAGCGGACCCGTTGTTATTATTTTTACGATCCGGCCTTTCCTGCCTGTAACAAGCGGAAACCTGGGAGTGGCTGCGGCGCGCGCGAAGGATTCAATCGCATTCATGCCATTCTCGGACAAAGCGACCAGTGCATCGCGACGCATCCGAGTGACATGTGCGTGGCGATGGCTGCCCTTGATGCTGTTGTGCGTGTGCAGGGACCGAACGGGGAGCGCGAGATTGCATTTGCCGATTTCCATCGTTTGCCTGGCAATACGCCGGATCGTGACACGAATCTGGCCCGCGATGAATTGATCACCGCGGTCGATTTACCTGCCATCCCATTTGCGACACGCTCTTATTACCTAAAGATTCGTGATCGGGCCAGTTACGCGTTTGCGCTGGTGAGCGTGGCCGCGTTGTTGGATCTCGATGGCGGACAAATTAGATCGGCGCGGATTGCCCTCGGTGGTGTTGCGCATAAACCATGGCGCGCCCTCAAGGCCGAAAGACAGCTCGCCGGCAAAACACCCGATCCCG
>QHNU01000104.1:0-1320 GCA_003218525.1 Verrucomicrobiota bacterium | reverse complement strand
GCTACAAGTATAACTCATTCAAAATCGAGATGGCGAAGCGTGCAATCGTGCGCACGCTCGCCACGGTCGCAGCAATCCCCTGAGGAGGTGAAATGGCTGTGGCCGATACCGCCGTTCTCCCTCCAGTCGCGCAGCCGATTTCGCGAGTTGACGGAAAGTTCAAGGTAACCGGTGTCGCGAAATACGCGGCCGAATTTACAGCGACGGATCTGGTCTATGGACAATTGATTCAGAGCGCGATCGCCAATGGTCACGTTGTTTCGATCGATACGTCAGCCGCAAAGTCGGCACCGGGCGTAATCGGTATTCTGACCCGAGAAAATGCTCCGCGGTTCAAGCCCTATCCCGACCAATTAACGAAGAACGGCGGGCCGGGGGAATCCCGGGTACCGTTACAGGACGGTGAGATACATTGGGTCGGCCAGCACCTCGGGGTCGTTGTCGGCGACACGTTGGAACATGTCCAGCATGCTATATCGCTCGTGCGTGTACAATATATATCCGCTCCGCCGCTGCTGACGATAGATGATCCGGCCGCGCACAAGGGATCCTGGCTAGCTGAGTATGTCCACGCGAGTGATAGACTTCAGGAGAGTCGCGGTGATGTGAACTCCGCGCTCGCTTCGGCTGAAACACGCATCGATGCGACCTACAGCACGCCGGTCGAGAATCACAATCCAATTGAAACGTATTCCACACTCGCAATTTGGGAAGCGCCGGACCGGGTCGTGATTCATGAAGCGACCCGCGGCATCAAACAACTGCAAAAGATCGTGGCCAACGCGTTCAGCTTACCGATTGAGAATATCCGAATTATTTCACCGTTTGTTGGCGGCGCGTTCGGTTCAAAAGGTTTTCAATGGAGTCATACACTGCTGACGGCCGCCGCGGCGCGGTTGGTTAATCGACCGGTCAAGCTGACGTTTGCGCGTCCGCAGATGTTCGACTCGGCTGGCCAGCGAGCACACACTTCACAAGCGCTTTCTCTAGCGGTCGATCGAAATGGCAAACTGGTCGCACTGCGTCACGCTACAACGACACATTGTTCGCCGGTTTCGGAATACGCGGAGTCGTGCGGACTTTCCTCACGCATGCTTTATTCGTGCCCGAATGTCGCTGTTTCGCACCGGTTAATGCGGTTGAATCTCACCACGCCCTGCCCGATGCGGGCGCCGGGGGAAGCTCCAGGAGTTTTCGCGCTCGAATGCGCAATGGACGAACTCGCCTATAAACTTGCAATCGATCCGGTTGAGTTGCGCATTCGCAACTATGCCGACACGGACGAGAACGAAAAGCGCCCGTGGACGAGCAAACATTTGC
>QHNU01000264.1 GCA_003218525.1 Verrucomicrobiota bacterium | reverse complement strand
GGAACGTTCCTGAATCAGGAGCAAGCGACAGATGCGTCATTTTCTCTGACGATGCCGTTGGTCGCGCGCCTACGTTACGGTGAAAATCCGCATCAAACAGCAGCCCTCTATGGCGATTTCGATCGGCATTTCGAAAAGCTCCATGGGAAAGATCTTTCGTTTAATAACATTCTCGATATCGGCGCAGCGACCAATCTGATTGCAGATTTCTCTGCGGCAACGGTTGCAATCTTGAAACACACCAATCCCTGCGGCGTCGGCTCTGATCCTGATTTGCGCAAAGCCTGGGAAAAAGCGTTCGCGACCGATAAACAGGCGCCTTTCGGCGGTATCATCGTTTGTAATCGCGAAATCGATGAAGCACTGGCGAAAGCAATTAGCGAAATTTTTAGCGAAGTAATCATTGCACCAGAATTCTCCGCTGAAGCGCGCGCGATCTTGCAAAAGAAAAAGAATCTGCGCTTGATTCGTCTACTCGCTGATCCGGCTGCGGTCTGCTCGAAGAACGACATCCGTTCCGTCGCCGGCGGGCTACTCGTGCAGGATCCCGACGTAGCGGACAAAACCAAAGAGCGCATCGTTTCCAAACGGCACCCAACCAAAAAAGAGCTCGGTGCCATGCGCTTCGGCTGGCGCGTGGTTAAGCACGTCAAATCGAATGCGATCGTCTATGCCGCCGCGGACCGCACCCTCGGAATCGGCGCTGGGCAGATGTCGCGCGTCGATGCTTCACGGATCGCAGTTTGGAAAGCACAAGAAGCCGGGTTGTCGCTCAAGGGCAGCGCGATTGCGAGTGATGCCTTTTTCCCGTTTCCGGACGGGCTTATTGCCGCGGCCGATGCGGGAGCAACCTGTGCCATTCAACCCGGCGGATCGCTGCGCGACGAGGAAGTGATTGCTGCGGCGGACGCACACGACATGGCGATGATTTTCACCGGTGTCCGTCATTTCCGGCATTGAGGTGATGCGTGACGCCGTGCCGTAGCGTGCGCTGTCCCCAGCGCATTCTTATCGTCTTCCCGAGCCTGCGCAGACGGCGAGGGGTCTCAGGAAGCGAGTACGGACGATCGTGAGGTTCCTCGGTCCGAGCCGGCCTGGCGTTGACGCTCGGGATGACAAATTGCCCCAAATTGTAGCGGCGGTCTCCGACCGTCGCATGTTAAACATTCGGTCGACGCTCGGAGAGCGCCGCTACATCAAACCGTGGTCGGACTCGCCCGGACAGTTCGGTGAACCGCCCCCTACCAGCGGTTTCCACTTTGTTCGGTCAAGCGGACGCTTAAGCGATTACCGAGCGTTTCGTCGGCCAATAGTTAGAGATGTCTCGGCTGCGCTCGACATGACAAGGAATCCGTTTGGTTGCCCAAGCTGCAGCGTGCGCTGGAGACAGCGCATTTAGGTTCGTTGTCCGCTGAGGACAGCGGACACTACAGCTACAGTACGCTCAGCGAGCAACCGATTCGCTATGGCTGGAAGGTGATCGGCACGACCAGGCTCCAGCCTTGGCCGGGTTGTGCCCGCCAGCCGTGCAGCGCCGACACTGCCGCTTGGTCGAGAAGCACACTGCCGGTGGAGCGCACGGTCTGCACGCTTGTTGCGTGTCCCTGGGAATCGAACACGACTCGAAAACTGCCAGAGCCGCGCACAGCCAAGTGCGACTGTTTAATTTCCTGTGGGTATTGCGGCGAAGGCGCAAACACCAATTTCGGTCCGCGGGTCGGAATCTTGACTGGTGTCGGGCTCTTTGTTGCAACCGATGGCGGTGTCGGCGAACTCGATGGTCTGGTCGGTATTTGCCAGCTCGCGATCATGTTTGGCGGGATCTGCGCCAGCAACGCATTTGCGCTGTTGGCCGATCGGATCACGCATGCATTGTTGGAATCGCCGCGCAATGTCACGATGCCGACGAGTTCGCCTCGCCGGTTGACTACTGGCCCGCCCGTGGCCGCCTTTGGAAGTGCAGGCGTGACATCAAACCATTCGCCAGCCTGATCGGTAAAATGTGCGTTTATCTTTTCCTCGAGCACGAGCTGGTGCGCTCGCTCCACCGGGCTCAACACGACCGCGACGTCTCCTCCGATTTCCGGAATGGCGCTCGAGCTCGGAGTAATAAA
>QHNU01000279.1 GCA_003218525.1 Verrucomicrobiota bacterium | reverse complement strand
GTCCAAACAAAGTAGATGGCTGATTGCTTGCGCGGAAGAAGTTTGGAGCATCGACGAAGTCTTCGCGCTTCTTTAATTTCGTGGAATGCATTCGTTCGCCGCGACGCTTTTTCTTTTCTCAGATTGACCGCCGATGGCCGGTCGTTGTCGGTCAATATCTGGGCTTTTCCGCACTGATCGCGATCGGCCTCGTGGAATTTTCCAGCGGTTGTGTTTGCCGCACTTCGATTGCGAAGATTGCGATCATAACCGGTGGCCGATCCCTTCGAGCGACCAGTCCTATTCACCTGAGCTAATTGCTAACAGCATTCACGACGAAAAGTTCCTGTTCCCCTTTGCCTTTTAATTCGATTCGACCCAACGATCGACCGCTACAGCGCTCCGCAACCAGATTCCAGGTGTCTTTATTAACGCAGACGGACCCCGGGGCCGCAGCTTGTTCCATTCGGCTCGCAGTGTTTACGGCATCACCCCAGACATCGTATTGATATTTTCTGTGTCCTACGACTCCGGCAATCACGGGCCCGACATGAACGCCAACCCGCACTTGCCACCGCGTCGGCAACTCCCGTGCGGCGGCCACCATGTCTAGGCCGCACCTCACGCAGTTTAGTGCTGGATTGTCCAGTCGTTGCATCAGGCCGGCGGTAGCCATGAACGAGTCGCCGATCGTTTTAATTTTCTCGAGATCATGCTTAAGGCAGAGCTGCTCGAACGCCTCCACCAAAGTTTGCAAATGTGACAAGATCTCTTCCGGCCCACGTCGGGCGCTATATGCCGTAAATCCTACAATATCGCAGAAAAGGATTCCCACTCTTTCGAAACGGCGTGGCTTGACAGCGTCCGTCGCCTTTAACTCCGCCGCGATATCGCGAGGCAGGATGACGTGCAGCAATTCATCAGATCGCTGTTTTTCCTCCTCGATTTGGCGGAGGTAGAGCGTTTCCTGGTCGCGGAGCCCCTTTCTTTCCAGACATGATCCGATCCGAGCTTGGAGTAGCACTGGACTGAACGGTTTGCTTAGATAATCCTGTGCCCCTTTTTGAATGCATTTCACGACGTGATCAAGTTGGTCAGAGGCTGAGAGCACAACTACAGGGATGTCTCGAAGGAGGGGGTCAGCTTTAAGCTGCTCAAGAACTTCAAAACCGTCCATAACCGGCATAATGATATCGAGGAGCAGCAGGTCGAAAGATTGCGTCCTCAGTAGTTTCAATGCCTCGATGCCGTTTTCGGCGCAGGACACCTTGTAGCCGAGCCTTTCCAAGCGTCGCGTCAGCATGTCACGATTCAGCTCATTATCGTCGACGACCAGTAAAGAAGCGGTGGCAATCGCTGCGCCGACTGCTTTGTTTTGTTTCGCCGTGGTTTCTTTCGCAAAGGCCTGTTGGCGTTTGGAAGTAATAAACTCGCTCCCTACAGCGTCGGGGTTGACCTGAATCGAGGCGAAATTTTCTACAATCAGTTCGAGCAAACGTCTGCCGGCGGTATGCACGTTCTGCAAATCTGAAGCGAAAGAATCGTGTCCTAAGTCTTTCGCTTGTTCCTGTAACATTTCCGCGTAACCGATGACCTGGTTTAATGGAGTGCGAACCTCGTGATTCATCGCAACTTCGTCGATTTTTCGATGCGCCGCGGGATCGCAAAGTTCATCCACAACATCTAATAGCCGTTCGCCTGCAGAATGAATTCGATCGAGGTCAGTAATGAAAATGTCCAGGCCGTCGTCCTGCGCTTGCTCCATCAGCATTTCGCAATAGCCGATGATGTGGCTGAGTGGAGTACGCAGTTCGTGTTTTAGGTTTCCCTCGCTCTCACTCTTCTCGCCCCGGTTGTCGTCAGCGCCGTCAGGCGGTGAGGCAGATCCTTGCCCGTCGCTGCTCATTATGCTTTCGAACTTTGGAGAAGCGTCTCAATTTTCCCGAGTAGCCGAGAAATTTCCACCGGCTTAGTGTCG
>QHNU01000278.1 GCA_003218525.1 Verrucomicrobiota bacterium | reverse complement strand
CCGAATCCACCATCAGGTAAACCGGATTTAGTTCCTTGCGCCCGTCGTTGTGCTCCAGCGTCCGGAACATTACGTTGGAAATCTCGTCACCGGCGTGTGTCCAGATGTCGATTATCTTATTGTAACGCTCGCCGTCCGTAATGATGCCCTTGCGATACTGCTGCTCGACCGTTCGGATTTGTTTGTAAGCGTTTTGTAGCTCGATCTCTTTTTCTTTCGGAATAATCATGTCCGAAATTCCGATCGAGACACCGGCTTTCGTCGCTTCGCGGAAGCCGAGTTCCTTCAATTTGTCGAGCGTATCGACTGTTCCTTCCTGGCCGGCCACTTGATAGCAACGCCAGATAATATCGCTGAGCTGTTTTTTGCCCGCCGGTTTATTGAAGAAGCCAATATCTTTCGGCCAAATCTGATTGAAGATAACGCGACCTGCCGTTGTCTCGATGACACGCAAATCTTTGTCGCCGTAAATTGTGTCGCGACCGACATCAGGATTCTTGAATCGAATTCGATCGTGCGTCTTGACCGATCCTTCCGCCATCGCAAATTCGACTTCGACTGCGTCGGCAAAGAGCGGCAAACGTGCGTCGCCATTGCTGCCGGCTGCACGTCGCGGATTCTGAGTGAGGTAATAACAGCCCAGCGTAATGTCTTGTGAAGGTGTGGTGATTGGTTTTCCGCTCGAAGGCGAGAAGATGTTGTTGGGCGCCAGCATGAGCATGCGCGCTTCCATCTGTGCCTCGACCGACAACGGCACATGCACCGCCATCTGATCGCCGTCGAAGTCGGCATTGTAAGCGGTGCAGACTAGTGGGTGAATGCGAATCGCTTCGCCCTCGATCAACTGTGGTTCGAAAGCTTGAATGGAAAGTCGATGCAAGGTCGGAGCGCGGTTGAGCAGGACGGGATGTCCACGCGTAACTTCGTCGAGAATGTCCCAAACCTCAGGGGTTTGACGTTCAATCATCTTTTTCGCACTCCGCACCGTATGGACATAGCCCAAGTCTTTGAGGCGCCGAATAATGAATGGCTCGAACAGAACAAGCGCCATTTTCTTCGGCAAACCGCACTGATGCAGTTTCAGCTCCGGCCCGATCACGATGACTGAGCGCCCTGAGTAATCGACACGCTTGCCAAGCAGGTTTTGGCGGAATCGGCCGCCTTTGCCCTTGAGCATATCGGAGAGTGATTTCAGTGGACGGTTGCCCGCACCCGTAACAGCGCGGCCATGACGGCCATTGTCGAACAGGGCATCGACGGCTTCCTGGAGCATGCGCTTCTCGTTGCGGATAATCACATCGGGCGTTTTGAGCTGGAGCAGATTCTTTAACCGATTGTTGCGGTTAATGACGCGTCGATAGAGATCGTTCAGATCGGAGGTGGCGAATCGTCCACCCTCCAAAGGAACGAGCGGACGCAAGTCCGGCGGAATGACTGGCAATACTTCGAGGATCATCCACTCCGGTCGGGCATGCGAAGAGATGAAGCCCTGCACCAGCTTCAGACGTTTCGCGAGCTTCTTGCGAATCTGTTTACTCTTCGTGTTTCCCATCGCCTGCTCCAGTTCCTTGTTGAGCTTGTGCAGATCGATTTCGGCGAGCAGCTTCTTCACCGCTTCCGCCCCCATACCAGCGACAAATGCGTCGCCATATTGTTCCTGCGCTTCCCGGAATTCCACTTCGTTCAGGAGCTGTGTTTTTTGCAATGGCGTCTGGCCGGGATCGACCACGATGTAGTCCTCGTAATAAATGACGCGCTCCAGCTGCCGGGCGCTCATGTCCAGATGTGCGAGACGGGCACCGCCAGCTCGATATGACCCATTCGTTCACGACGAACGCGCGCGAGCGTCACTTCCACGCCGCAACGGTCGCAGATTACACCTTTGTGTTTAATCCGCTTGTATTTGCCGCAAGAGCATTCCCAGTCCCGCGTTGGACCAAAAATTCTTTCGCAGAAAAGCCCGCCCTTCTCCGGTTTGAAAGTCCGATAATTAATCGTCTCCGGATTCTTAACTTCACCCTTGCTCCACGATCGCATCGTGTCACTCGAAGCGACGCCAATTGCGACCTGATCAAAACCTACGGTGCGCTCTTCGCCCACCAACTCACGCCATGAATGTTCGTTCATTTAATAGTAGAAACCGCTAACCAATTTGAAATTAAGGAGTCGCACCATCGAGGAAGCTGCTCGGCGCCTGCCCACCGACTTTCACGTCGAGACCGAGGCTCTGCATTTCCTTGATCAGTACGTTGAAAGATTCGGGTGTCCCCGCTTCGAGCGAGTTGTCACCCTTCACGATCGATTCGTAAATCCGTGTGCGACCCTGGACGTCATCCGACTTGACCGTGAGCAGTTCCTGCAGCGTATAGGCCGCGCCGTAAGCTTCGAGCGCCCAAACCTCCTAACCAACGAGTAGGGGCCAACTGCGCGGGCGTGAATTTTATCGGCCACCAGGTGACCAAGCTTCATCATATAGATGTGGCCGACCACCACCTCCTGATCGAAGGCGTCACCGGTGCGCCCATCGAACAAACGCGCCTTGCCATTTTCCTGCACCCAGCTGAATCCCTCCTGTTTCTTCGCGTCTTTCAAGTACTCGCGAATCTTGGACTCGGAGATCCCATCGAAAACTGGCGTCGCAACCTTGAACCCAAGCGCTTTTGCCGCGACGCCAAGATGGGTTTCAAGAACTTGACCCACATTCATTCGGCTCGGCACCCCCAGTGGATTCAAAACGATTTCGACCGGTGTCCCATCGGCCAGGAAGGGCATGTCTTCTTCCGGAACAATGCGCGCCACCACGCCCTTGTTCCCGTGCCGACCGGCCATCTTGTCGCCGACTGACAACTTGCGCTTGCTCGCGATATAGACCTTGACCTGTTTGATGATGCCAGGGTCGATATCGTCTCCGCTCTCTACCCGATCCATCGCCCGCTCACGTTCGAGCTCAAGCTCGGCGAACTTATGTTCGTAGGAAGCAATGATCTCGCGGATCTTGTTCCGGATCGGACTCGGATCGATTTCAATATGGTCGTAAACGTTCGCCAGCTTCCGCAGCAATGTCTTGGTAATTTTGCGGTTGGCCGGGATGATGATTTCGCCCGTTTCGGCATTGACCACGTCCAGCGGAATTTTTTCGCCGAGCAAAATGTTTGAGAGTGAATCGGTTAATTGCTCGGTCAGCTCCTCCTTCTTTTTGCGATGATCTTCCGTGATTGCCTTGAGCTGGCGCTTCGTTTCTGTAGGCGTCAGTTTCTCGCGTGAAACTTCGCGTCGCGACGAGACTTTGACGTCCATCACAATTCCATAAGTACCGGAAGGAACGGTCAGCGACGTGTCTTTCACGTCCGCGGCCTTTTCCCCAAAGATCGCCCGTAATAAGCGCTCTTCTGGCGCGAGTTCGGTCTCCGATTTAGGCGTGATTTTGCCGACGAGAATATCTCCCGGTTTTACTTCTGCGCCGACCCGGACCACTCCATCTGGTCCCAAATTTCGCAACGCTTCTTCGCTGACGTTGGGAATATCACGAGTAATTTCCTCCGGACCGAGTTTGGTATCACGGGCACCGATCTCGAACTCATCGATGTGAATGGAGGTATAGATGTCCTCCTTCACGACCTTCTCCGAGATCATGATGGCGTCTTCAAAGTTGTAGCCATTCCATGGCATAAACGCGACGAGCACATTTCGGCCGAGAGCGAGTTCGCCATGATCGGTGTTCGGACCGTCCGCAATCACCTGGCCCTTTTTCACGTGCTGGCCCTTCTTCACGATTGGCTTCTGATTGACGCAGGTGCCAGCATTTGAGCGCATGAATTTGCGCAATTCGTAAATGTGAATGCCTTCTTCCGGATCGCTCTTGAGTTTCTTGCGGCTCTCCGGCATCTGTCCGTCCTTCGTCACGACAATCTGGTCGGCCGTGACCGAGGCGACTTTGCCGCTATCGACCGCAAGCACGACCGCATGCGAATCCCGCGCGACCTTGCCTTCCAAGCCGGTGCCGACCAGTGGCGCTTCATTAACAATCAGCGGTACGCCCTGGCGTTGCATGTTCGAGCCCATCAGAGCGCGGTTAGCATCGTCATGCTCCAAGAAGGGAATTAATCCGGCCGCAACCGAAACGAGCTGCTTCGGCGAAACGTCCATGTAGTGGACCTTTGACGGCTCGACTTCGAGGAAATCACCGCGATAACGGACAGAAACTTTTTCGCCGGTGAAATGTCCCCGCCCATCGATTGGCGCGTTTGCCTGAGCGACGAGATAATTCTCCTCTCGATCGCC
>QHNU01000277.1 GCA_003218525.1 Verrucomicrobiota bacterium | reverse complement strand
TCATCCCATCGACATTGATGTCGCACAACGTCATGCGCTCCTTGACCAGTCGCTCGGTCCGAGCCAGACCGACCCGGCATTGATTGGCGAGCAACTCGCCCACTGTTCGCACCCGCCGACTTCCGAGGTGATCGATGTCATCGAGCGTGCCCTCGCCACGGCGCAGATTGATCAGATATTTGATCGCGGCGATGAAATCTCGGTCGGTCAAAATGCGTTCGCTCAGATCC
>QHNU01000276.1 GCA_003218525.1 Verrucomicrobiota bacterium | reverse complement strand
GAATTTTCGCCGCCGTTTGCGTCGATCCAAATAAATATAAAGGAGATCGCTGGTATCGAACTGCACCTCGATCCATGAGCCGCGATCGGGAATGATACGGAAGCTGTAAAGCACCTTGCCATTCAGGTGGATCGATGATTCAAAGGCGATGCCGGGCGAACGATGCAGTTGCGAAACGACGACGCGCTCTGCGCCGTTGATTACGAATGTGCCTTGCGGCGTCATGAGCGGGATCTCGCCCATGTAAACTTTTTCCTCTTTCGTTCCTTTCTCTTCGCGGAGCTGGAAGGTGACGTGTAGAGGCGCGCTATAGGTCTGACCTTCGCGCTGTGCTTCGAGGGCCGTTAGCTTCGGCTCACCGATTTCGTAGTGGCTAAAATCGAGCGTGGCTTTTTCGTCGTAACT
>QHNU01000275.1 GCA_003218525.1 Verrucomicrobiota bacterium | reverse complement strand
TACTTTCGTCCATGTTTCCCCTCCACCGCACTCTCCCGGCAACGGCAGCCCTGCTCATTTTGTGCACGGCACTGACGGAAGCTCGCGAGCCATTCTACCCGGGTCTGGGATCTTACACTCGCAAGGTCACCACACACTCGCCGCTCGCCCAGCGCTACTTCAACCAGGGTCTCGCATTACTGCACGGCTTCAATCACGCCGGCGCTATCCGTTCGTTTCAGGAAGCGGCAACGATCGATCCAAATTGTGCAATGGCATACTGGGGCGTCGCGCTCGCGGCTGGTCCACACATCAACTACCCGCTCGTCCCGCCGCCGATGGCTGAACTCGCGTGGAAAGCACTTACGCTCGCGCAGCAACACGCCGATAAAGCTTCACCCGTCGAGCGCGCGCTAATCGAGGCGCTCAGTCATCGTTATGCCAATCCACAGCCGCAGGATCGTGCCCCGCTCGATCAAGCCTATGCCGATGCCATGCGCGAAGTTTGGAAGAAATATCCTAAGGACGTCGATGTCGGCGCGTTTTTCGCCGAGTCGATGATGGATCTTCGGCCCTGGAACCAATGGACGCTCGAAGGTCAGCCGAATCCCGGCACTGAAGAAATCATCGCCACGCTTAATTCGGTTCTGAAACGTAAACCGAACCATCCTTTCGCGAACCATCTCTACATCCACGCCGTCGAAGCATCGCCGCATCCTGAGCGCGCGGATGCTGCGGCCGCTCGGCTCCGCCGATTGCAGCCTGGCCTCGCGCACAACGTGCACATGCCTTCGCATATCGACATTCGCCGCGGTCGTTGGCAGCAGGCGATTGTGACGAACACGAAAGCTGTTGAAGCTGACAAACGCTACCGCAAAAACATCGGCAACAGACCGCTTGGCCTTATTCCATTCTACGCCGCGCACGACCAGCACATGCTTGCCTACGCCGCGCTCATGACCGGCCAGAGCAAGCTCTCCATGCAGTACATCCGCCAGATGGTGAAAGATCTGCCGCCGGACTTCGTCAAGGAGAACGCAGTCATTTCCGAGAGCTTCCTCGCGCTGCCGATGGAAGTGATGGTGCGCTTCGGCAAGTGGGACGAGGTGCTGGCCGAGCCGGAGAATTATCCTGAGTACGCGCCGTTCACACGCGCATTCCATCACGCCGCGCGCGCGATAGCATTCGCCGCCAAAGGTGACACCGGGAACGCGCGCAAAGAGCAGGCGATCTTTGCTGAACGCTCGCAACTCGTGCCCAAGGAAACCGCCGTCGGCAACAACACGGCCGAATCAATTCTCCCTCTCGTGCAACGCATGATGGAAGGCGAAATCCTTATTGCCGAAGGCAAGTTATATGAGGGCCTCGGCCAATTGGGCGTCGCGGTGGCGCTGGAAGACGCGCTTAAGTACGATGAGCCGCCGGCCTGGATGATTCCGGTGCGTCATTCCATGGGGGCGAACCTCATGAAGGCGGGCCGCTTTGCCGAAGCCGAGCGGGTGTATCGCGAAGATTTGCGCCGTCTGCCCGATAACGGCTGGTCACTTTACGGCTTGGCCGAAAGTCTGCGCCGGCAAAACAAGGCCAAGGCCGAAATCGCTGCGACTGACGCCCGATTTCGGAAAATCTGGGCAAAAGCCGATCTAAAAATCACCAGCTCCTGTCTTTGCCAGCCGCGGACGTGATCAGGAGGTTGCCGCAACTTCCTAATTCAACCTTTTTAATTCTTCCCTGAGCGGAGCCGAATAAGACCGTCGACAACCCGGAGGGACACGCTCCGTCGTGTCCTCTTCGTTTGTTATTGTCGACCTGGCGGCGGCTTCCCTGCTCGCGAAAACTTTCGGAGTCTCAACTCTCAACCCTCTCCGCCACTTCTTACTTCATCCCATTGCTCGCGAAAACTTTCGTCCTTCTTAATTCTTACTTTCGGAC
>QHNU01000274.1 GCA_003218525.1 Verrucomicrobiota bacterium | reverse complement strand
AACGCGAATAATCATAACCCTTGTGTTTCCCCGGACTTTCCTGCACGTAGGTCGAGGTTGCATAGATTGGCGTCATGATTGCACCGGTTGAAGGATCAGGTTGCTGTCCGGCGTGAATGACGCGCGTAGCGAGATCGTACGGCTTTTTCATATGGAATCGTTTAAGAAGCCAGGAAAGATAATTAAGCCAAAAGAAAATTCCTGCTTTCCTGCTTTCCTCAGATATTTCTAGCTGAATTCCCGTTCGACTGGCGATTTCGGCATGTGCCGGCGTAAATACGAGAGCAGGTCTGTGCGCGTAATCAGCCCGAGAAATTTATCGTCATCCATTACGATGGCAACGCGTCCACGATCGAACACCCCAAGGAGATCATTGATTTTGGCGCTCGGCGGCAAGGTCTCCATTCGATCGGTCATGGCGCGCTGGACTTGATCATTAAAATGCGAGGCATCCCGATGGACTTTCACCAGAATGTCGGATTCGTCGATAATCCCGACCACCCGCCCGCCACTATTGACCACGGGCAATTGCGAAACATCGGCCGTCCGCATCCGCTTAAAAGCGGTGGCTAGCGTATCGTCGGGTGCGGTAGTGACGACCTCGCCTTCTTCGTAGCGATGCAAAATCAAATCGCTTAGATCACCGTGCGGTGGCCGAATAGTAAAACCTTGCTCCGCCATCCAAACATCGTTAAACATCTTCGAAAGATATTTGTTCCCGCTGTCGCAGACAAAAGTGACAACCCGTTTCGGTTTAGCTTGCTGGCGGCAATAGCGAAGCGCTCCGGCCAGGAGCGTGCCGGTAGAGGAGCCGCCCAGAATGCCTTCTTTGCGCAAGAGTTCTCGCGCCGTGGCGAAGCTATCCGTGTCATCAATTTCGAAAGCGTCAGTAATGAATGACATGTCGGCATTGTCAGGCACGAAATCTTCCCCGATGCCTTCGACCGCCCAGCTGCCAGGTTCGACCAGCTTGCCCGTTTTTACCCATTCGTAAAGAATCGAGCCGGTCGGATCAGCCAGAATCATTTCCACGCCGCGCCGAGGCTTCACGCGATTAAAAAAACGACCTAAACCGGTGAGAGTACCGCCGGAGCCGACGCCGACAACGAGAGCGTCCACGTCGTGCCGCATTTGTTCCCAAATTTCGGGGCCGGTTGAGCGCTCGTGCGCGAGCGGGTTCGCCGGATTAGCGAATTGATTGACGTAAAATCCGCCAGGGATTTCCTCGGCTAATCGTGCTGCGACATCTTGGTAATAGTCTGGATGACCACGCGTGACATCGGACCGGGTCAGTCGAACTTCAGCGCCAAGTGCACGGACGTGGGCAATTTTCTCCTGCGACATTTTGTCAGGAATGATGAGAATGATGCGATAACCTTTTGCCGCCGCGACCAGCGCGAGCCCCAGGCCGGTGTTGCCGGCAGTAGCTTCGATGATCGTGCCGCCGGGCGCGAGTTGACCGTCCCGCTCCGCTGCTTCAACCATCGCCAGTGCGACCCGGTCTTTTATCGAGCCAGTCGGATTTTGATTTTCTAGTTTAAGGAACAAGTGACAAGGTCCGGTGTCGATTCGCGTCACTTCGACCAGTGGCGTGTCACCGATGAGCGAGAGAATGGCCGGCGGTTTCTCCGAACTGAAGGGCGAAAGTGCGGCGAGCGTCATTTCGTGTCGTTTTTGTGGGACCACTCGGACCGGCTGTCTTCGAGAAATTGCTGCAAGACGGGAAACCGGATCTCGCCGTAATTGAGCGCGTAGCGCAAGTCACCGCCTTTGTAGATCCAAGTTGTTGGGATCCACGAAACAGGGAGTCCGGCGAATTGCTTGATTTTGTCGCCCGTGCGCGGGCCAGGATCCGCCGTAACCGTGACGTTTAGTTGCTGGGCAAGTTGGTACTTTTCGAGAATGGCGCGCCCGTCCTCGCCGTTGTTCCAGACCGAGACGAAAATGAATTTCGTTGTGGGATTCTCTCCCACGGTTTTCAGCCAACCGCCGCTCTTCAATTCCGCCTGGCAGTTCGAACACCATGGCGCCCACAAATGCACCACGGTCAGATTCCCTGACTTGATCGCATCGAGCACTTGCTGCTCCACCGGAGAAGCAATGGAAATCGCCCCGGTTCCTGTAAGAACCGTGAAGACAAGGGCTGCAATTTTTTTCATGCGAGAAATACGGCGATGCGCCGGTTGAATCATTATCGAAGAAAATGATGCCGGACTCAAGAGTTGCCGCAGCGGCATCGGAGACGACGTGCTGTCGTGACCAGACAGCAGAGGCCAAGGTGGAGCTTGCCGCCGCAAGCTGTGGGTGGCAGTTGACCTGCTCTCGCAGAACGCCTAATGTGGGCTCCCGTTTCCGCTGGCCTGGCGGCGGTCTCGGACCGCCGAATCATGCGACGATCGGAGATCGCCGCGACAGCGTAACGCGCCTGAAGGAGGCGTTTTTATTTTATGGCTCAAATGCAGGAATTACTCGCGAAATCGTTCCGCGATTTTCGTGAAGGGAGTATTGTCAAAGGACGTGTCCTCGAGATTCGGCCGCGTGAAGTGCTCGTCGATATTGGTTATAAATCCGAGGGGGTGATCCCATCGATGGAGTTCGAGGACATGGACTCACTCGAAGTCGGTGATGAAGTCGATGTATTGCTGGAGCGTCTCGAAAACGACGAAGGCATGGTCGTCCTCTCAAAAGAAAAAGCGGCCTACCGCCAGAACTGGAACAAGATCGCGAGTGTTTTCCAGGGCGACGGTTTGATTAAAGGTAAGGTCAAATCGGTGGTTAAAGGCGGGCTCATGGTGAACATCGGAGTGGAAGCTTTTTTGCCGGCCTCACAGATCGACATCATTCCGCCTAAAGATCTCCAGCAGTTC
>QHNU01000028.1 GCA_003218525.1 Verrucomicrobiota bacterium | reverse complement strand
TCAAATCACTACCGAGACAAACTCGGCTAACGATTCACCATGCAACGAACAAAACAGAACTAATCCAATGGCCCCTATTGTCGTCTGGTTTCGATAATTTGCAACTGCAACATTTACCGCACTTTCCCGACGTTGTGTGCGATTGGATTGCGGCTTCGTGCAATAAACCTATCTCCGATTCGAGGCCAGGGTGACCGCTTTAAATGAATAAGGCCAGAACGCGAATGGGCGCTGTAGCAATGTTCACGAGTGCGCCATAGCGCGCTCCCATTACGCAAATCCGGTCCGCCGTTGACTCTCTGGCTTCCGTCGGAGATTGTTACGAGCCGGTATTGTATCTCACAAGTTCTTAATTAAGTATAGCTTACATTGCATATGAACACTGCCGGTGATGGTCCACGTCAGCTTGGCGTCGGAAGAATTTACAAATAGCCCTCATATGTGGCGTCCAAGGCGGTCTTAAGTACTAAAATTTCACAGACATAACCCACTTACTAAAAGATAATTACAGATGTAAAGAATCAATAATGAGAAATTACGGCACGTCCTAAGCTAACCTCCGCGCTTATCCTCGCTGTTCCTATAATAAGCCCAACATCCGAGCCGTCTTCCGCACGATCGTCTCGTTTTGTAACCGCGGTTCGGCCCGCAATTGCTTCGATCAGGTTCTTGTTGCGGTGGGCAGCAGATTTCCCGCCGGTCTTTCGGCCGCCATTACAATCTGCCAAAGGTCGAGATTTTTGCTCAGCCCACAATTCTCATTAGTTATGGAGAGGGGACGACGAAAACCTACTGGGAGCGAGCCGAATGGATCTTGTTCGCACCGGAACCGAGTTGACGCGCACTTTCCGGAAAGGCTCTCGTCGCGGCTCAGCCGTCCTCAGAATTCTGCCGACAGCGAAGATCATCTGCCGAGGGACTTGGCCGACTGGTTAAATCGCGAGAACGATGAGACAAGTGATGCCTCGCTCGAATGAGGTCGGCCCATCGCGCCACTTAGTCGCGCACCGTCTTCAGCCCATGCTGGATAATGCGCTCAATCAATTCTGGATAAGCCAAACCAGCCTTGCCCGCTGAGAGGGCGAAATCCTCGTCCTCGGCGAGAATCGGATTTGGGTTCGCTTCAATGAAATAGACTTCGTTTGCCGCTGTCAGCCGCAGGTCGATCCGCGCGTAGCCATCGATCGTTAGCAAGCGATAGATACGTTTGCAGGTCTTTTCAATCTGTGCGACCGCCCCCGGCTCAAGACCCTTCGCGAACTGATTCTGTAACCCCCAACGTTTGCGATATTCCTCATCCCATTTTGCTCGATAAGTTGCCATCTTCGGCTCGTCCGGCGGCACTTCTCGAAAAATCAGTTCACGGATGGGGAACACGGTCAACCGCAGATTGCCCATCAGACTAACGTAGAGTTCGCGGCCCGCGATGTATTCCTCGGCGATGACGTCACCATCGTATTTGTCATGGATAAAAGCGACCCGTTCACGAAACTGCTCATCGCTTTCAACGAACGAGGCTTGCGCAATGCCGAGAGACGCTTCTTCTTTCAGCGGTTTTACCACGATTGGGAACCTGAGCCGCTTCGGTCGCGCGATCCGTTTGCCACGGGGAATGATGACGAAGTCGGGCACGCGAATCCGATGATAACTCAGGATTTTTTTTGAGATGCCTTTGTGCTTGCAAAGAAGAAGACCGGTCGCGCCGCAGCCAGTGAAAGGCACGCCTTGCATTTCAAGAAAGGAAACGATGTTCTGATCGAACCCACGATTATTTTTGAATTGATCGGCGAGATTGAAGATAACGCTGGGGCCGAACGTGGTGAGTTTTTGCTGCAAAAGATCGAGATCGTCGAATATTGCGAGATGCTCCGAGTTACAGCCAAGGGCGCGAAGGGCAGCGAGAACGTTTGCCTCCGTTTTCCAATCCTCCGTTTTCATCTCCGCGCTTAGGTCCTGATCGAGCTTGGTCGGCCTGATAGCGTCAAAAAGGGCGAGAACCTTGAGCTTCTTCTTCACGTTTACTTGGTGCGCTTGAATTTCCCGGTAAAGAGGTAGTTCATCACCAGCGTAGTGATGAAACTGGAGACGCGGAAATCCTGCTGAGGATCATCATTGAGCACGCCGAGTTCGAGCTCGTCACACCGTTTGATGAGCCGCGCCAGGAGCTTGTTCACGCGGTATTTCTTTTCGTTCGTCCACTGACAGATTGAATTCATCAGCCGGCGGCGCCGCTGGTTCAAATAAGCGCTGGCTTTAATCCGGCCGGGCCCGTCGGATGAAGCTGGGAAAAGCTGACGCAGATCGGCGTCGTAGAAATCCGGATAAGCGTCCTCATAAAGCTTGCGTTTCCGCGCGTAGTAGGTCTTGAGTTTTACATTCAGACAGTTGTATTCGGCGACCCGATACTTTGGCGCGTGCACCGGGGGCTTGCCCGCCAGGGAGCGCATCAATTCGCCTACGTATTCGAGTTTTCGCAACGCCTTCCAGCCAGCATAACGCGTGCGCCAGTCCAGCCCCGGCGTGAGCCAAACCGCAAACGTCTCGGCAAAATCCTCATCGGGATGGCTCTGTGCGTACCAATCGTCGAGATTAACGACGTAACTGCGGCTGAATGGACGTGGCCGGTAGGAATCCGGTGTTTCCTCCCGCGATGTGCGCCCGAAGATCTGGCGCCACTTTTTCTTGCGGGGAAGCTGATAGGCGTAGGCGTAGGCGTGCGCTGCTTCATGCCGCATCAGTTTCATAAACCATTCCGTCGTACCGCCCTCGACTTCGAGCATCATTGTCCGCTCCAGCGCGCGGAGTCGGTCGTGCACGAGAAAAAACGGTACAAAGATCGCCGGCATGCCCACCGGTACGAACCATTCGTCGCCGATGTGAACCGGTGGATAAAAGGCCAGTCCATGCGCTGAAAGCTCGTCGTAGAGTTGTCGGATCAGCGGTTCGAGTGCCGTCCCCTCAATTCGCAAGCCAAGCTCGGAAATCCGCCGTTCGAGCAGTTCTTGGTCGCTGAGTGATGCCCAATCGACTTCCATCCGGCGCAACGTATCAAGGTATGCGGCGGACTGTCACGCCTCGGTCTAAGCGCGATTAAGGTTGAACGGGAAGGTGTGAGGCTCCGCCGAAGTGAGGAGAGTAAGCAAGCTAGATTTATATTGAGTAAACGACTGTAACTAAGTCCGAGCATCGGACAAACGTCCCTCCAAAGTGACTTTCTTTCCTTGCGCCGCTTGAGTAGTTGCTGTTCCGAAATCAGTCGATGACACCATTACGACTTTGCATAGTCACTCTGCTTGCTATGACCGCGTTTGCGGGCAATTCCCTCCTCTGTCGCTTAGCCTTAAAGCAAACCGGGATCGACGCTGCCAGCTTTACGTCGATCCGCCTTATCTCTGGTGCGATCGCCCTTTGGCTCATCCTCAGTTTGCGAAAGGGGGCCCGGCGTGACGGGGGTAGCTGGCTGGCAGCACTTGCGCTGTTCGTCTACGCCGCCGCTTTTTCGTTTGCCTATGTCAGCCTGTCTGCCGGCACGGGGGCATTGCTCCTGTTTAGTGCGGTGCAGGCGACGATGATCGGATGGGGGCTGTGGAAAGGGGAACGACTGCGCGTGTGGCAGATTGTCGGTCTTGTGCTTGCATTGAGCGGACTTGTGGCGCTCTTGTTTCCCGGACTCTCGGCGCCGCCCCTAGACGGTTCGATATTGATGTTGGGAGCGGGTATTGCCTGGGGGATCTATTCGCTGCGCGGGCAGGCTCCCGGCGACCCTGTCTGTGCAACGGCAGGCAATTTTTTGCGTGCCGTGCCACTGGCGGCGGTGCTGAGCGTCGTACTACTGCCATGGATGAAACTCGATTTTTCAGGCGTCGAATACGCGATACTCTCGGGAGCGATCGCTTCGGGAGTCGGCTATGCGATCTGGTACACGGCTTTGCCTGGTTTAAAGGCCGCCAGCGCCGCCACTTTTCAGCTCAGTGTGCCGGTCCTCGCGGCGGCCGGTGGTATCACATTTCTAAGTGAGCCGATTACGCTGCGTTTTCTGTTCGCGTCCGTTGCTGTTCTCGGAGGCATCGCACTTGTTGTTCTAGAAAAACGGCGCGGCCTCACGTCTCTTAGATAGGATCGGCTCGAATTTTCTCGCCCACGAGAAAGAGTAGGACAGATTCGCCAACTCGCGGACTGTTGCTGCTAGCGGGCGAGTCTGTCGACCCGACCAACAAATTAAGTCAGGCTTGCCATGAAACAGCGTGGGCTCGGACCGGACGAACGAAGCCTTTCAGGACAACTTCCCCAAGGTCTTGGAATGGAAGGCCTTTTCCGATACATAATTCGGCCACGACATTCGATACCAAGATTTCTTCGGGTTGCGCATGAGAGCAGAGCCGGGAGGCGAGTTGAACGGTCGATCCGAAAAGATCAGAGTGATGCTCGACAGGTTCTCCGGCGGCGGCTCCGATCCGAACCTGGATCGCGCGCTCGCGGTTCGCTTCCGCGTGTTTGGCCAACTCGCGCTGAATCTGGGTTGCGCATCTAACCGCTGCCGTTGCCGAGACGAACGACGCCATGATTCCGTCCCCGGTGTGCTTGATCTCACGACCGCTTAAAGCGGCCAAGGCGTTTCGGACAATAGTGTCGTGCACGCTGAGCAACGCCATGGCCGTCTCATCCCCCACCGATTGAGTCAACGTCGTCGAGTCGACCATGTCCGTAAATAGGACGGTTCGGATTCCAGGATCTCGTTCCTCGGCTGCGCCACCGGGAACTAAGACCGCTCCCGACGAATTCGTTTCGGCGCCGCCGAGGAATAATTCTGCGACCTCGGGCTGTACCTCAATAATCTTCTCGCCGACTAAGCCGTGGGCCTCACGGTGAACGTGGCTCGCTGCCTCCGCATTTGGTGCATCAACGAGACAGAAAACCTTGCCACAACTCTCGTTAACCCAATACTTGAGATAATTAACACCGTACTTCTCCTGCACTTCGAGATCGGCCGCGTGCGCCTTCGCCACGTCCTCTGGGGTGACGCCGTGAAGCTCGTGAATGTCCATGTATCTTGGCATAGAGACTTTGTCGGGGCGACAAATTTATCGTGACATAACACGATGCACAACGTCGATCTTGGCCGGTTGATTAAGCGTCTGGTAAACGACACAATATCGCTCTGTCAGACGGAGCAGCGTAGCCAGTTGTTCTTCGCTCGCGTCAGTGTCCAAATCGAAGTGCAGTCGAATCCGCTGGAACCCGACGGCAACATCTTTGGACACGCCCAGCGTGCCGCGAAAGTCGAGATCACCCTCGGCCCGGATAACCGCATCCCGTAACTGGATATTAAGGGCTGTGGCCACCGCGCCCAAGGTGACGCCAGCACAGGCCACCAATGCCTGTAACAACATATCACCCGAGCAGGCGGCAAGTCCGTCCCCTCCGGTACCGGGGTGAAGCCCCGCTTCCACGAGCCCTTTTCCCGTTTCTATTTTGCAAGTCACACCCTCACCAATGCGCCCTTCTGCTCGCAGCGTGACCAGCGCGGTATCGGGGCGTTCTCGATACCGCTCTTTGAGCGGAGCCTGCAATGATCTGATCTCATCAGCGTTCATCGATCCTCCTTCAATTGACCTATCTGCCGTATCCTAACGAAAATATTACCGAAAAGCATTTATGCTAAGTTCTTCCTACAAAAAACCGAACGTAGGCACCACGGCCGAGCATGATGGAGTCAGGAGTACGACTCTTAGCTCGCGAAACGATTTTGTCGCGCAGATTCGCGAGGGCACCGTGGAGTTCTTGATTGTCGCGCGACTGTGGACGCATTCCCGCGAAAATCGATTCGTGACAACGGGCGGAGAGCTACCGCTAAGAGCGTAAGGATCTGTGGCCGACCGGTACCGCATCGACGTTGATCACTGAACCCATCCGGCCAAGAACCCTCCTCAAGTTTAGCGCAGGCGCTTTTAGCTTGACGAATCTTCGATCGCGCGCTGACACTCCAAACCCGATCGACATTGTCCAGGAGGGATTCATGACTGCGGCCGGCAGTTCCATATTGACCCAACCGCTTCTTGACCGGTGCCGGCAGCGCGCGCCCGGCTATGATCGCGATAACGCATTTTGCCTGGAGGATTTCAACGAGCTCAAGGCCGCCGGATACCTTAAGATCGCCCTCCCGAAGGAGTTCGGCGGACTGGGCATGACGCTCGCACAGGTGTCGCGCGAAACGCGTCTGCTCGCGCACTACGCGCCGCCGACCGCGCTGTGCATCAACATGCACAATTATTGGGTCGGCAATGCGGCGGACCTGTGGCGCGGCGGTGACAAGTCCTGCGAGTGGATCCTCAAGGATGCGGCGGCCGGCGAAGTGTTCGCGGCCGGCCACGCCGAACACGGTAACGATATTCCGGGCTTACTCTCCGCTACGAAAGCGGAGCGTGTCGACGGGGGCTACAAGCTCACCGGCCGGAAGGCGTTCGGCAGCCTTACGCCGGTGTGGACGCGGCTTGGCGGCCACGCCATGAACACGAGCGATCCGAAGGCGCCAAAGATTGTCCACTTCTTTCTGCCGCGGGATGCGAAAGGCTACAAGATTAAGGAAACGTGGGACGTGATGGGGATGCGCGCAACGCGCAGTGACGACACGGTGCTCGAAGGTGCGTTTGTGCCCGATAAGTACATCGCGCGCGTGGTTCCAGCGGGCGCAGCGGGCGCCGACATGTTCGTCCTGGGTTTTTTCACATGGGCACTCGTCAACTTTGCGAACATCTACTACGCGATTGGATTGCGGACCCGCGAGGTGCTAATCGAGCAGCTGAAGACGAAGAGCTCCATTGCGCTGACCAGACCGATGATCTATCACCCGGAGGTGCAGCACGGCATCGCCGAGATCACGATGGATCTCGAGACGATGGGGCCGCACGTCGAAGCGGTCGCCACCGATTGGTCCGAAGGCCGGGTCGGGCCAGATTGGTTGGTCCGACTCTTTGCGGTAAAGCATCGGACGGTGGAAGCGGCATTCCGGATTGTCGATCGTGCGCTCGATCTTTCTGGCGGCTTCGGCATGTTTAAAAAGAGCGAGCTTGAGCGGCTGTTCCGCGATTGCCGGGCCGGTAGGTTTCATCCGGCGAACCCGCTGCTCACGCACGAGATGATCGGTAAGCTCTCGCTTGGAATTAGCCCGGACGAACAGCCTCGGTGGGGGTAGCGATACTGCACCGACCGTCGCTTCTGGGGCGCAGATAGATTCTTGCCGAGCTCTGCTGCATAGTGCGGGAGACTAGTTCGTCTTGTTTGCCGGACGTTTCGAATCAATCAGCCAGATCGCGACCACGGCGCTGCCTGCCGCCAGAAGCGCGCCCACGAACATGACCGCACGGAAACCAGCTACGAAGGAACGATCGATGGCTTCGCGGAGATTTGTCCGGAATTCGAGGGAAACGTCTTTGGGAAGATCGGCACCGGCGAGCTTGTTCCGTTGATGATCGAGTGCCTGCCTGACTGGCGATGGCAGATTCAGCAGCTGCCGGTCAAGGACATGATTGAAAGTTTGCAGCATGACAATCCCGAGCACAGCAATCGCGAGCAAACCGCCGACCCTGGATACCGCATTGTTGATACCGGAGGCGATTCCGACTCGCGTTTGTGCAACCGAGTTCATCACAGCCGTCGTGAGTGGAGCTACGCTGATCGCCATGCCGATTCCAAGAATAACCGCCGCCGGGAAAAATGTTTTCCAGTAACTACCCCCGATTCCTGGTGGAATAAACGAAGCGAAACCAACGGCTGCGATGATCGGACCGATAATAAGGGGCAGTCTGGCGCCATATTTTCCGACAAGTCCGCCAGACCAGCGTGACAAGACAAAAATGATGAGAATTAACGGAAGGAGAGCAGCGCCAGCGGCAGTGGGTGAGTAGTATTGTACCTGGATTAGGTTCAACGGCAGGAAAAAGAGAGTGCCGCCAAGCGCCGCGTAAAGCAGCAAAGTCAATAGATTTGCGCCAGTGAAGGTCCGGGAACGAAAAAGGTCGAGCGGCACCATCGGATTGCGAACTCGTGTTTCTAGAAAAATAAATAGAATGAGAAGGACAAATCCGGTGATCAGCGAAATCGCGACTGCTGGATGGCCGAAACTAAGCCGCGAAGATTCAACGAGTCCATAAACAAGTGCGCCAAGGCCAAGCGCAATTAGTGTTGCTCCTGACCAGTCGAGTCGCTCTTTGTCGTTGCCGGAACTTTCCGGCACGCGCCAGTAGGAAATAACAACCACAATGATGGCGATTGGAACATTAATAAAGAAAACTGCCCGCCAGGAGAAGTGTTCGATGGCCCACCCGCCGATGACTGGCCCGATCGCCGCAGTGATCGCACTAAAACCAGACCAGGTGCCGATAGCGCGTCCACGATCTTCCTCGCGAAAGGAGCTGCTGATAATCGCGAGGCTGCCTGGGATAAGAAGCGCAGCGCCGAAGCCCTGCACCGCGCGCGCGACGATGAGTTGCCGAATACCTGGAGCGAAGCCGCACCAAGCCGATGCCACGGCGAAAATCACAATCCCGATAGCGAAAACACGGCGTCGGCCATAGCGATCACCGAGTGAACCGCCGACAAGTAGAAGCGCGGAAAGGAGCAATGAGTAGGCCTCGATTACCCACTGGACATCGGCGACGGCGGCCCCCAGCTCGGTTTGCAAAGCGGGCAACGCGACGTTAACGACCGTACTGTCGATAAACGCCATGCTTGAGCCGAGAATCGTCGCGGCGAGCACCCAACGTTGCGCGGTCCTTGCACAAGGCGAGGCCCCAGGCGCGACCGAACGAATGGACGCCTCAACGCACGGTTCCCGGATCGCGGTGGCCACGGAAGGAAAGAAGCGGAAAAACTGAAATGCTGAAAGACTGAAACATTTCCGGTATTCAAACGACCAGAGCGGATGGATGGTGTCGGTCAAGAGTGCAATTGCAACGGTCAGTCGCTTGACCGCACCTCTAAGCTTGGCCGTCACCGAGAAATCAAACTTCGAGGTGCGAAGCGAGGCGGTGACAAGCAAAACTATGTCTATAGACCGGCATGAAGAAATTGCCTCGGCCCTACCGGCGCAGTTGGATGCGCTGCCGCGGCTTAGAGGATTTCGCCTTCGCGGGATGGAGATGACGCGGCTGGAGACGTTCATCGACGCAACCTTCGCCTTCGCCATCAGCATCTTGGTAATCGCCGCCTCCCGAATTCCGGAGAATATTGACGAGCTGCTTGCTGCCTTTAGAAATGTGCCGGCCTTCGTCACAAGCATCGCTGTGCTCGGCATCTTTTGGCGAGGCCATTGGCTATGGAGCCGGCGCTACGGTCTCGAAGACGGAGTCTCGACTTTGATCAGCTGGGCAATGATTGTGACGATGCTGATCTATATCTACCCGCTAAGAGCTATTTTCGGAGCAATGTGGTATCTCCTCAGTCGGAAACACAAGAAAGAACTGTTTTCGCCATTTTCGCACTCGGGTTTATCACCGTCGCTCTCGAGATCATGCTGCTCAACTTTCGAAGCTGGCAACTGCGCGAGCCGCTACGATTGAATGCTCATGAGCGGCTGATGACGCGGCGCGAGATTACAGGATGGAGCATTCCCGTCGGCATCGGGATAGCTTCACTCATTCTCTCTGTCACCCTGCCGATCGAGGAGATCGCATGGGCCGGTTGGGTGTATTTCTCGATGATTTTTCTCGTGCCGCTGCATTCTCTTTATCACAGACGACAGATGAATGGAATGGCAAGCGTCTAAAATTGGCCAAAATGCGCGACCAACGAAGCGGTGTGCTATGATCGGATCGGAGGAAGACCCAAATGAGCGGAACATTTAAACCTGGAGGGTACAACAGCGTGTCACCCTATCTGGTCGTAGAGGGTGCAGCCCGCCTTATCGATTTTCTGAAGGAGGCGTTCGATGCGAAACAATTACGCCGGTTCGATAATCCGGACGGCTCGGTCATGCATGCTGAAGTGTGCATCGACGACACCGTCATCATGATTGGGGACGCCGGGCCTGATTGGCCGTCATTCAATTCCTGGATGCATGTCTATGTGAGCGATGTCGATGCCAGCTATCATCGTGCGCTCAAAGCCGGTGGCGTATCCGTTCAGGAACCGGAAGTGAAAGCGGATGAGTTCGACAAACGTGGCGGAATAAAGGATCCAACCGGCAATACCTGGTGGATAACGACGCAAGTAGGCGAACTGGCAGTAGACTGATTCCGTCGCAGGCGAAGGGATCGCTACGCGAGCTCGCCGCTGACCGAATCGCTCAGGAGCTGATGGCGTGCAGATAACGCTCGGCCGAAGTTGCAACGCTCAGTTTGGCGTTGGAAGTAATGTTGGCTTTCCACCAGGCGCCATAGATCCGGTCAAAATGAAAAGGTTGAAGTGTGTTTACAATGCGACGAATCGCCGCGGCTCCCAGCGGAACTAAGTTGGGATAGCTCCACATGAAGCTGACATATCGCCGATCAGGCACGACTTGAATGATGTCGCCACTCAACAGAGCCCCTTTGCTTTCCGCGCCGCCGGCCCAATGGAGAACAGTTCCACCGTCGAAATGGCCGCCACAGTTTATCAAAGTAAGCTCGTCCCAAAGTGGCTGCGTACTGCCGTTCCAGAATCTGATGCGTGGACTATCCTGCATCACCCATTGACGATCCGCGACGTGGAGGAAAATCTCAGCGCTGAAATGATCGGCCCAATCGACCATCGCTGAATAATAGTGCGGATGCGAAATTGCGATCGCCCGGATACCGCCGCGCGCCTCGATTTTTGCGATCGTTTGATCATCGAGGAGAGTGATGCAGTCCCAAAGCAAGTTCCCTCCGGGAAGTTGAAGGAGGAGCGCGCGTTGGCCAATCGCGAAATTCGGTTCAGTACCGATGCCGAGTAGTTGGCCTGCCTCTTCCTCGAACCTGTTGTGATGATCAGCGGCGAGCTGTTCCATCGTCGTCCATGCTTGTCCCTCATGACGCACGTATTGCCGTGCGTCGGTGCAGATCGGGCAAGTTTCTGGCGGCGCGGCGGTCACACTGAATTGGGTGCCGCATTGCACACAGATGAAGTTTGACATGAAATTTCCGAGTTTAGGAGGCGGCTGGCATCCACTGGAACGTCACAACAGGCAATTCTAGTCCAAAACTCGAAGCGACGCACAGATCAGCTGCTGAAGTTCACAAAATTGTAACGCGCATCTGAGCGAAGCTCGCTATGCTCATTGGACCCGAACTTCGTGATTTCACGGAAGGACATCATTCAGGATACTGACAGTAATGAAGCAGAAAATCCTTTTTATTTGCGTTCACAATAGTGCACGCAGCCAAATGGCGGCGGGGTTGACGAACGAATCATGCGGAGAATTCTTTGAAGCGGAGAGCGCAGGATTGGAGCCCGGCGCGCTCAATCCGCTGGCGGTGGAAGCGCTTCAGGAACTCGGCGTCGATATTTCTCGGAACAAAACCCAGTCGGTCTTCGACGTTTGGAAATCGGGCAAGATGTTTAAGTACGTCGTTACCGTCTGTAGTGAAGCGGAGGCGGAAGGTTGTCCAATTTTTGCCGGCGTAACTACTCGTTTGCATTGGCCTTTTCCTGATCCGTCCCGGTTTGAAGGTACCTTCGTTGAAAAGCTCCAGCGCACCCGCGAGGTGCGGGACATGATTAAGGCTGGGATCGATCGCTTTT
>QHNU01000288.1 GCA_003218525.1 Verrucomicrobiota bacterium | reverse complement strand
CGCAGCGCGTTTCCGGAATCGGCCCGCCGAAGCAGAGCACGAACCCGCGCGAGCAGCTCAGCGAAGGCAAAGGGTTTTACCAGATAATCATCCGCTCCGGCGTTCAGGCCGAGCACGCGATCCTCAACCGCATCGCGAGCAGTGAGCAACAGCACGGGTGTTTTGGAACCGCCTGCCCGAAGCGTCCGGAGCACTTCGATCCCATCACGGCGTGGCAGCATCCAATCGAGTATCACCACGTCAAAACTTTCGCGGCTAAGCAGAAAAAACCCCTCTTCGCCGGTCTTCGCCGTCACAGGCTCGAAGCCGTCGCCCTTCAGCCCGCTCGCGAGCGCGCGGGCAGTCTTGGCGTCATCTTCGATCAGTAAGACCCTCACTTCCGAAACAGTAAAATTGCCGCCTCATCGCGCCAAGGGTCGAGATTCTGAAGAAAACTTCAGGAGCGCGCGACCTGCCGTGTTCGTTACCTTCGCTCAGATGATGGTACGGCGTGCGAAAAGGACATCCGGGAATCTGGCAGATTTCTGCATGCCGACGTCGTACTTCACCACAAATGACCATGGAATCCCGTGCTGCGGGTATTGCGGATTTCTCGATCGGCGATGACTACCACCTCGACCGCAAATCGCATCTCGGTTCGGCACCCCAGTTTCGCAGAAGCGTTCCGGTTCTGGCTCAAGCTCGGCTTCATCTCATTCGGCGGACCGACTGGCCAGATCGCGATCATGCAAACCGAGCTTGTGGAAAAGAAGCGATGGATCGCTCAATCACGCTTCTTGCATGCGCTGAACTTCTGCATGCTGCTTCCGGGGCCTGAGGCGCAACAGCTCGCTATTTATATCGGTTGGCTTTTACACAAAACCTGGGGCGGCATCGTCGCTGGTTCGCTTTTCGTCATTCCCTCGACCTTCATTCTCTGGGGTTTGAGTTACGTCTACGCGGCATATGGAAACGTCCCATGGATCGCGGCGGTGTTTTATGGATTGAAGCCAGCGGTCATGGCAATCGTTGCGAGCGCGGTGATTCGCATTGGCAGTAAGGCGCTTAAAAACTCCGTCATGTGGAGTCTCGCCGCGTTGGCATTTGTCGCGATTTTCTTTTTCAAGGTTCCGTTCCCGTTGATCGTGATCGGTGCCGGTCTGATTGGATTCATCGGCGGCAGATTGTGGGAGGATAAGTTCCTCGTCATCGGCGGACCCGGCGACCTCAAGCAAGACGATTCGGTTCTTGGCGACGACACCGAATCACCCCCGCATACGCGGCCAACGCTCGCGCGCGCCATCAAGGTCGCCGTTGTTTGTCTCGCGTTTTGGTGGCTGCCCACGCTCTTGCTCGGACTGTGGAAAGGCTGGGACGGGATTCTGTTTCAGGAAGGCCTCTTCTTCAGTAAAGCCGCCGCGGTAACATTCGGCGGCGCGTATGCGGTGCTGCCCTACGTTGCACAGCAGGCAGTCGACCACTACGACTGGCTTCAGCCCGGCCAGATGATGGATGGGCTCGGCTTGGCCGAAACGACACCGGGGCCGCTGATCATCGTCACAGAATTCGTCGGCTTCATGGGCGGCTGGACCAAACACGCCGACATGACGCCGGTTTTCGCTGCGACGCTTGGCGCAATGATTACGGTGTGGGCAACTTTCACGCCATGCTTTCTTTGGGTGTTTCTGGGGGGCCCGTACATCGAGCAGTTGCGCGGAAATGCGAAGCTGACCACGACTGGCAGTGACCGCAGCGATCGTCGGCGTCGTCTTAAACCTCGCGGTCTGGTTCGGCATTCACGTTCTCTGGCCGGGGGGTGGCATGTTCGATTGGTTCGCTCTCTGTGTGAGTCTCGTCGCGTTCGTCGGCATGGTGAAATGGAAGTGGGACATTATCCCCGTCGTCTTGGGCGCGGGAATTGCCGGGCTGATTTACAAAACCATCGTCGGTTGACGGCAGATTCCGGCGCCGATTGAGCATCAGAATTGCTTTACCTGAGTTCGTCGCGTTTGCGGCGGAACGAAGGGATGACTTATCAAAGGGTGAAGTTTCGCCGTGAACGCGCGTTTGCTTTCACACTTGCGGAGATCATGATCGTAGCGGCGGTGATTGCGCTACTGGCTGTGCTCGCAAACGCGCGCAAGCAGCACAGGTAAAGGAAGATCTGCGATTGATCGACGCGGCGCCAGATCAATATGCCGTTGAAACCGGAAAGCGATCCGGGACATTAGTCGGGAAGGCGGATTGGACCGCGTATTTGAAGAAGGGCACCCGACTTTACGCCACTGGAGAAGGCGTTTTGGGCAACGAATTTGGGCCTCAAACAGTAGACGAAGTGCCTATGGTTCCGTACGACACTTATATCGAGCTGGGCGACGTCGTGGACCACGAATTTTGGGACCCGTTCGATCTGTAGAACGCGCTAAATCGCCGTCCGTGTGTTCTTGATTAGAACCACGCGTCTTTCGCCGCGACTATCTTCCGTCCGTCTCGGTCGCAGCGCTACATCTTCTTCGCCAGCATGAAGCCGGCAATGAAAAGCACGATGCAGACAATCAAGAA
>QHNU01000287.1 GCA_003218525.1 Verrucomicrobiota bacterium | reverse complement strand
ATTCTTCCGAAATCAGAAGTCGATCTCTAGTCGGCCTCGATGAGCTTGAGTATCTTCTGATATCTCGGATGGCTTCGCAGCGGATCGAGATCTGAATCGTGTTTGAACCATTGCCATTGCTCAGGCCCCCCACGTGCCAGCGACCGCTCTAACAAGTCGAACGCCGCGTCGATGTCGCCTAGCTTTGTGTAGCCACAGGCGAGATTGTACTGAGCAAGTGGGTCATCGGGATCGATCGCGAGCGCGCGTGCTATCCAATCCCTAGCCCGTTCGTTTTCGCCAAGTTCAAGGAGTGCAGCAATGCCGAGGTGGGCCGGCCGCGGGTCCTCCGGGTGTAGAGCGAGTTCGCGCTCGGCCAGCTTCACACCCTTGCGCGCGGCGTTCTTGGTGTCCTGCTCGCGGCCGAGGGTGCGGTAAATCTGAATCAAGAGACAAACCGACTGATAATCGTCGGGCTTAATTTCGGAGGCGCGTTCGAAAAGGGCGGCGGCGCGTTTGACGTTGCCATTGGTGAAGTTGGCACGAGCGTAAAGGTAGTGCGTCTCGAAGGAGTTCGGATCTAATGCGATCGCCTTTTCAAACTCTTCCGTCGCCTCCTCATACTGGTGAGTAAGCCACAAAGCGGTGCCGCGGGAGGCATGTGCTTCCGCGAGCTTGTCGTCCAGTGTGAGCGCTTTGGCGCTCGTTTCCAAAATGCGATTGAACGGAATGTCCTCGCGACACCAGAAGTAAAGAAAGGAATCACAATCGGCAATTCCGGCATAGGCGCGGGCATAATTTGGGTCCAACTCGACCGCTTTGGAGAACATGCGACGTGCGAGTTGAAAGTAACGCTTGGAATGGCGATGAAAGTAATCCCGGCCCCTCAAGTAGTATGTGTAGGCCTCGACATTATCGGTCGGCGCCTGTGCGATCCTCTTCTTTTCCTGCGGCAGCAGCTTAACCTTTAGCTGCTCTACGATGGCGTGAGTGATTTCGTCTTGAATCGCAAAGATATCAGTGAGATCCCGGTCGTAACGATCGGCCCACATGTGGCCGCCTTTTCTTCCGTCGATTAGCTGTCCAGTTACGCGCACGCGCGAGCCGGCCTTTCGAACGCTTCCTTCAAGGACGAAGTCCACTTCAAGTTCTTTGGCAACTTCCTGCACCTTCACGGTCTTGCCCTTGTAGGTAAAGGCAGTGTTGCGGGCTACCACGAACAAACCCGACACTTTGGAGAGGTCGGTGATGATGTCTTCAGTGATGCCGTCGCTGAAATATTCCTGCTCAGGGTCGCCGCTCATATTGAGAAACGGCAGAACCGCGATTGCTGGCCTCTCTTCGAGGCCAGCGGGCCTCAGGTCGCTGGTTTGCGCACTCGACGGTGCGTCGAGTGAAATGCTATAGACGCGAATCGGTCGATCGATGTTCTTAAGTCGCCGCTCGCCCATGTCTTCAAAGGTGAGATCGAGTCGATTGCCGACGTGATCGCGCACCGATTGCGAAACAGCGATGCCAGCCACAGGCGCGATACTTTCCAGTCGCGCCGCGACATTGACGCCGTCGCCGAAGATGTCTCCATCCTGAACAATCACGTCCCCGACGTTCACGCCCATACGGAACTCAATGCGGCGCTCCTGCGGCACACCGGTGTTACGCGCACGCATTCCACGTTGAACGTCGGCCGCACAGGCAACTGCGTTCACGACACTGGGGAACTCAATCAAGATCGCGTCGCCAGTGAGCTTCACGATGCGGCCCTGATGTTCCGCCACCTTGGGATCGATGAAATCGGTTCGTAGCTTTTTGAACGCGGCGAGCGTAGCCGCTTCGTTTTCCCCCATGAGACGGCTGTAGCCGACGACGTCGGCGGCCAAGATAGCGCTGAGGCGGCGTTCCATACTAGGGCGAGCTATTGTGAGGCACTTTAAAGAAATCTGCGATGGAACATAACACCAAAATGTCGTGTCGGTGAAGAGCAAGAAAATTCAGAGCGGTCTGGACATCAAAACCTTTTTAAGTCGCTTGAGGCTGGTCAACGAAGTCGTCTTTGCAGTAACGCGGCGGCA
>QHNU01000027.1 GCA_003218525.1 Verrucomicrobiota bacterium | reverse complement strand
CACTACGCGTTCGGTATTGCGTCGCGCCAATTCATGATAGGCATTCCGCACTCGCTCATAAAAATCTTCTGGCTGCTCCTCCATCCGGTCCCGAATCTTTCTCGCGCTGAGGCGTGATCGCGCCGTCGCGCGATCAACATCCAGGAGAAATGTGAGATCAGGAACACAATTGCCGGCAACAAAGCTGTTCAGTCGCTCGACTAGCCGCGGGTCGAGTTTGCGCGCTGCACCCTGATAGACACTCGTCGAGTCGAAAAAGCGATCGCAAATGACCCAATCACCGCGCTTGAGCGCTGGCTGGATCTTTTCCTGAACGAGCTGGCTGCGGCTTGCTTCGAACAACAGGAGCTCCGCTTCCGGCGTCATCGCATGGTTTTCATCGGCATGTTGCAGCAAATGCCGGATGGCCTCGCCGATCGGTGTCCCGCCCGGCTCACGAAAAACTTCCGGGACAAATCCGATCTTTTCCAAATGAATCGCGAGCCGATTCACTTGCGTCGTTTTTCCGCAGCCTTCCGAGCCTTCGAACGTAATAAACGGCATCATCACGATCTTGCGGCAAAGAAATCGGGTTGTCGAACGCGCCATTTTCATCTTGTTCGAGCGCCCCGCGAAGCAGAAATTTGGCTCATGACCGATGGGGTAGCCGCAGATTTTCTACCGATGCTGGCTGCAGCGGAGTCACCCGTCGGCTCGCTTGTTGTTTCTGTTCACGACGTCGCCCCGATCACCCGTCCGAGCGTAGAAAAAATTCTGACCGATTTGAAAGAAGCCGGCGTCCGCGTCACCTCCTTGTTGGTCGTGCCTGATTACCATCATCGGGGTAAATCGGTCGATGACGCGACCTTCATTTCCTGGCTGCGGGGACTCGAAGCCGACGGACACGAGATCGTCATTCATGGGTATTTCCACGAGCGCCCCCGACGGCAATCGGAGGGAATGCGCGAGAAGTTTCTCACTCGCGCTTACACTCAGAACGAAGCCGAATTCTTTGACCTGAAGTATGACGAGGCCTTCACCCGAATTACTCGGGCGCGCGACGAATTTCGCGGAGCACGTTTGTCAGCAATCGGATTCGTTGCCCCGGCGTGGTTACTCAGCGCGGAAGGCGAGCGGGCCGCACGCGATGCCGAAATGCAATATACAACTCGAATCGCGACCGTGATCGATCTCCTTACCGGCGAGCGAGAGCCGAGCCGAGCGCTTGTCTATACCACGAGATCGGCTTGGCGACGGACCGCGAGCCTGGGTTGGAATGCAGCGCTGGCGCGCCGGGTCGCCATCGGGCAACTGGTCCGTTTATGCATTCACCCGTCCGATATCGCATCCAGGAACGTGTGGAAGCAGATTATTCGGCTCACTCGCCGCTTTTCCCGCACCCGTAACCCGACGACCTACCGCGATTGGATTAGCGAAGAGCGAGTCACTCGAAAGCTGTTATGAGCCGGTGCGATCTTCATATTCACTCCAAGTTCAGCGCTCGGTCCGAAGAATGGCTCTTCCGCCGCTTTGATTTCCCCGACAGCTGCACCGAGCCAATTGCGCTCTATGAGCAATTGCGCGCGAGTGGGATGGACTTCGTCACAATCACCGATCACGATTCCATCGACGGTTGTCTGGCGATTGCTGATAGATTGCAAACTTTTATCAGCGAACAAGTTATAACTTATTTCCCGTAAGACTCGTGCAAGATTCACTTGCTGGTTTGGGGAATTACCGAGGCGCAACACCACGATATTTCGGTCTTTCGCAGCAACATCTTCGAGTTGCAAAAATATTTTGCGAGCAACTCAATCGCGCACGCCGTGGCCCATCCGCTTTACAGCGTAAATGGCAAACTCGACGCCTCGCATCTTGAGCGATTGATCCTCCTTTTTAAGCACTTCGAGGGACTCAACGGTTTGCGCGACGCTTTGCTCAGCGAGCTCGCAATCAAATTGTTTGGTGATCTTACGCCGGAGAAGATTGATGAATTCGCAAACCGGCACGATCTGTCTCCGACTCATATTGAGCCGTGGAAAAAGATCCTGGTCGGAGGCTCCGATGATGCTTCGGCTTATACAGAAACGCCGAAAGCAAAAACACCGGCTGAATTTCTGGCACATGTTAGCGCCGGCCGCTGCGAAGCAAAAGGTCAGAGCGGGACGCCGCTCGCCTTGTCGCACGGATTCTACAACACGTTCTCAGGATTTATTCAGGATCGCTTCCACGAGAAACTCGGACCAGGTGGGGCGCTGCTCGAGCAAGTGTTTTCGCGTTTCATGGAGGGGCGCGATCCAACGCAGTTCACCTTGCGGGAAAAGGCGACGTTCGTCGCACAAGGCGTTCTCTCGGGAAAAATCTTCGAGCTAGCGAAACCGGCGAACGTTTCACTTTGGAACGAGCTCTCGCGGTATTTTGCGCGGCCGGAAGTGAAGGCGAAAATCGCGCGCGAAGTCAACGTCGTTGCGGAGCCGGAACGACGAGCTTTTCTGCTCGCCAACATCGTCTCGGAACAACTGGCGTTTCGATTTTTTCAAAAGTTCATTCAGCAAATCAGCGGCGGCAATTTACTCGAGAGCGTGCAAGCTTTGGTCGTCATTCTTTCGCCTTACATTTACGCATTCCACAGCCAGGCGCCGTCGCGCCCATGGCTCCGGGAAATCTTCCGGCAAATGACCGGCATCATTCCGGAGGTATTGCGCAATAACAAGCGAGCCTGGTTCACCGATACGCTAGAAGACGTGAACGGGGTCGCAACCACGATTCGAAAAATGACCGCGGCGGCGAAAGCAGCCGGTGCCGAATTAACCGTCGTCACTGCGCGTAGCGAGTTGCACGTCACTGATATTCCGATCAGAAATTTTAAACCGATCGGCGAATTCGAGCTGCCCGAATACGAACTGCAAAAGCTCAGCTTCCCGCCCATCCTCCGAATGCTCGATTATATCCAGCGCGAAGGTTTCAACGAAATCATCATCAGCACGCCGGGACCGATTGGCCTCACCGCACTGCTCGCCGCCAAGATGCTGAACCTGCAGACGAGCGGGATCTATCATACCGATTTTCCTCAGTACGTTCGTATCCTCACCGACGACAGTTTTCTCGAAAGCGTGGCGTGGCGCTACATGCACTGGTTCTATGGACAACTCGATATCGTCTTTGTGAATTCGGAAGAGTACCGGCGGAGCTGGATCTCACGCGGGTTTGCGCCCGAAAAATTGAAGATTCTCCCGCGCGGGCTCGATACCGCGCTCTTTAGCCCGGAGCGACGCGACCCCGCCTTCTGGACGAAATTTGGCGAAGCCAATGGAGCGATTCGCCTGCTCTACGTTGGCCGAATTTCCAAGGAAAAAGATCTCGATGTCCTCGCCCAGGCCTATCGCCGCCTGCGGGACGAAGGATTGCCGATCCAACTTTACCTTGTTGGTGACGGACCTTACTTGCAGGCCCTGAATTCTACCCTTTTGCCCGATGCCGTGTTCACCGGCTACTTGCGCGGTAAAGAACTCGCCACCGCCTATGCTTCAGCGGATGTTTTTGTTTTTCCAAGCACGACCGACACCTTCGGAAACGCCGTGATCGAAGCTCAAGCGTCTGGGGTTCCGGTTATCGTCTCGGATACTGGTGGGCCAAAAGAGTTGGTCGATTCAAACGTAAACGGCGTCATTACAAAATCACATGATGTCGAAGATTTGGTCCGTGCCATTCGGGAGTTGGTAACAAATCCGAATAAGCGCCATCGCATGTCGCGTCAGGCCCGTCGAGCGGTAGTCGATCGCAGTTGGCCGACAGCATTTCGCAAATTCTGGAGCGCGACCGCGAGCTAGAAATTGTTTGGGGCCTCAAGCGTCCGCAAATTAATTCATCATTTCACGAATACCGCGTACAGCGGACCGTGCGGATTGAGCAGCTCGCGTTTGTGCTGAGAAATGGCGAGATATACTTGCACGGCCCAAAGCGCGGCCACCGTGAGCAAAATTATTGCAAGCCGGCGCGATGAAATGGACGCGACCAGATAGAAATGGAGGAGCTTGCGTCGCAACGCGATTTCAATCGTTAGGAGCAGGCTCAGGCAGATAACGCCGGCGATCAGCGGAAACGCAAGCCAGTTAAAGTAAAGCGCGCGATCGAAATCACCGTTAACGAGAAAATGGAGGGCGCGGGTCATACCGCAGAAAATGCACGGCAGTCCAGTGACTGCGCCGCAGGATGGATGGAATGGCAGCCAGGCTCCCGCGATGATCGGATCAATCGCGCGCATTAACAGAAGAGTCGTTCCCAGCGCGGCCACGGCAATCACTCGACGCACGCATTGCGGCGGAGAAAGCGATGTGGTTTCACCGTTCGCAGGCGACATGCTCATCATTGTGGCGGCGGCGGTGGTGTAGAGGTCTCCGGTGGTTCATAGGGCGAGCGCGACCCTGGCGGCGGCTCGCTCGGCGGCGTTTCAGGAACGGGCGGCGGCGGTGCGGACTGCACCGGAGGCGCGGGCGGCGTTGGTGGAACGGCAAGAGTTGGGGTAGTCAGATTGGCCCACGCATCCCAATCAGGTCCGAACTGGCGGGCGAAAAGCAGTGGATATGCGGCAAGAAAGACATAAAGCGGTAACAAGATCACTGTTCCGACATACGGAATTGCGGCGATGCAACAGGTCACGCACGTCGCAATGCAGGAGACCATGGCAACCAAAATACTGAGGACGAAGAGGAACAGAATATAAAGAATGAATGGAACCGGATCGCTCATGATCAACGAAACCGTCGACCGGAACGCCTCCACTGCGCCACAGCGCCGCCGATACATCGTCACGATCATAAATTGGGAAATCAGCCCCCAGGCCAGAGCAAAGACGAAGACAAATGCGATCCAGAGTCCGAGTCCAAGCACGATTACCGGGCCGAAGTTTACATCGCCGTGGTGCAACGCGAGCCATAGGATGAAGGGCGAGCCGGCGACGAGAGCCATTACCACGAAAAGCAGCACGACAGCGAGAAGAAAGCCGAAAAAGCTGTTCGCTACTTCCCGGAATTCACGCCAGGGCTCTTTAATTGAGCCACGGTTCCGCACCACACAATCGACTAAGATGAAACGTCCACGACAACCGATCCAGAGCAGCACCAAAACGATCGCGATCACAATCACAAAAACCGCTGCCGTGACAAAAAGGATCAGCCATACCGAAACGTGATCACTCGTTGAATAGAAATTGTGCGAGGTGGTGCGAAAATCCCAGTGGTTCCGGTTGCGGAAACTGGCCGGATTAAAATTGATACCGGTGCCACCGGCCAGGTGCGACAGGAACGCGGCGAAGCCGATGACGAGCCATTTTTCGAGATCGAATGGGCGAAATAGAACCTGCGTCGTCCATTGCAGCGCGAGATTAAAAGGCGTGAGGATTTCGATCTTACGGTCGTTGCCGTTCATACCGGCATTTCACACTCTTGACTGCCAGCCAATCAATGTTTTCCCGTCAGCAACTCCGAATCATGGCGATCACCCAAAACTACGCTGAGTCATCGGCCATCCAATTTCAATCGCACTTCGTTGGTTGCAACGCTCTCCGACCCATCCTTAGAATAGGCGGTGACGGCAAAGTGATATTGCTTGGTCGGATCGAGATCTGAGACAATGGCCGCCGAAACATTGCCGACGTCTTCCACACCATCATATTCTGTTGGGGTTGTTCCCCAGTACACGCGATACCCCGCGGCATCATTGCTGGGATCCCAGTGCAGCTCAACAGCTGCTCGAGTACGAGAAACCGTGTACACCCGGGTTTGATCACTAAGAGTCTGGACTCCCTCGTTCGAAGCTACTCTTTCCATTCCCGAAGATTGACGTTCGGGTCGGCTAGTTGCATCAGGTTCAGTAACGGCGAGGCCGACAACTGGGGCAAGCAATGCGATTCCAGTAACTGCTAGAGCTATAGGATTGCCGAAAATTGTCGATTCAGTGAAAGAAGTTGTGACCATGCCCGGCGTCTTAAATGGGCAACAGCAAGAGAAGCAAGGAGAATTTTTGCTTCTTGTGAGAAAACCATAAATGTTAGTAAAAATGATAAAAAACGCTCGTTTTTAGAAAAAAATGTGAATATAACGAGAACCATGAACCCCCCTCGTCTTGAATCAGACGGGCGTTTTCCCCTTCGGGCACGGAAAACAGCCCAGTTCTTAGCCAAGTGTGTCCGACCCCTTACGAACATTGTATTGGTGGGCTATTTGTTCTGTTCTCTGGCGGATCGTACCCACGCCTTCATTTACAGCCTGGATGACGGAACCGCCGAAGTCAGCGTCGGTCTTAGCCTGGACAACGATCTGATTGCTCTTAACTCTTTCCCCACTATCTCCGGAACGACGATCGACACTATTTCGATTGCTTTCGGCTTCGGCGCCGCGTTGAACGGCACCCCCTTTCAAGCGGTGCTTTGGAATGATCCAAATGGCGACGGGAACCCTTCGGATGCGATGGTACTAGCGACTGCAAATGGTTTCATCTCGGGAGCGGGAACAGACACATTTGTGTCCTTGAGCATCTCTCCTACGGTGGTTACCACGTCCAACTTCTTTGTTGGTTTTATTCTCACACAACCTTCCGGAGCCTTCCCCGCCACTTTGGACCAAACGCCGCCCACTTTTCTTAACCGTAGTTTTGTTACGGCGAATGCGGCCGGTGAAGGTAATATCTTCGACCTCACTGCTAACTCCTTCGTTCCTCTCACCACGATCGAGGGAGCGGGCATTCCCGGAAATTGGCTCATCCGAGCGACAGCTGATGTAACACAAAGAGTCGGAGACAGTGGTCAATCGGCATTTCTCCTTGGCTTAGCAATTTTGTCGGTAACCTTTGTCCGTCGGCTTTTTCCCGTAACACCGGCGGACCATCTTTGCTCAAATTCCGATCGCCCCTGTCGCTGGAGCTAAGTCTTGTTAGTCGCCCAGGGTCTTGCCTCTTCCGGTGGGATGAGAAGGGTGACGCGACGATACGAACTTGAGCGGAAACGCCCGAGCCGGCGTGTCGTTCGCTCGACCGGGACCTAAATCGACACGTCCTGTCGTTATTTTGCGACAGCTTGATTGATCGCCGCGGTCAGCTCTTCAAAAACCAGCGGTTTAGCCAAATGATCGAGAAATCCCACCTGCCTGCTCCGAGCAATATCGTCTTCGCTGTTGTAGCCGCTGATCGCGATTGCTCGGATAGGCTGCTTTGCACTCAGCTCTTCCATCAAGTCCCATCCAGTGCCGTCTGGTAAGCGAAGGTCGCTCAGCAGCACATCAAATGCGACGGCTTTAGCCAGACCCCGAGCAGAGGCAACATCGGGAGCAATGTAGACTTTGTAGCCAATGCTGGTGAGGAATTTTCGCAAACATTCAGCAGTATCGGCGTGGTCTTCGACCACAATGACACGGACCGGTCTTTGAGCCATGGACGACTGTCCCTAGCTTAGGCTATGCCAGGGAATGCTATGATCGCTGCTTCATCCGCGAGCGGCTGAGCCGGCAGTTCGAAACCGCCCGCAGAATTACCGACTTGTTTTGCAAAAGAAACTGCGTTTTGCCATCTTGTCGCTAACTTCGCTTCTTCCGGATTGATGCGAGCATGAAAAACATTTTTGGACTTAACATTCCCGAGTCGCTGAAGGAAGTATGCGATCCAAAACGGATAGCCCTGTTGGTTTACGACATGCAAATCGGCATTTTGAGTCAGATCAAGAATGCTGATCGAGTGACGCGACAGGTCCTGAAAGTTCTGACCGTTGCCCGTGACGCCGGGGTGCGCGTGTTCTTTTCGCGCCATCTTTCGCTGCCAACAGAACTGATGGGGGTGTTCCAGTTCCGCATCGCGATGACTTGGCAACGCGTGAACTCGCCGGAACAGGTGAAGCCCTGGTTTCTCCGGGACAATCCCGGGTTTCAGATCACGCCCGAGGTATCTCCTGGCAGCAACGAAGGCGTTTTTGATAAGCTGACGATGTCGGCCTTTGAAGGAACATGGCTCAACCTGGCCTTCCGAGACGCTGGAATCAACGCCTTCATGATTGTGGGTGTCGCAACCGAAGTGGGCATCGAGCCAACCGTGCGTCACGGAGCCGACCTGGGGTATTTTCCGGTAATCGTTCTCGATGCCTGCGGCGCGGGCCATGAAGAAGCTGCCAAGCGCTCCATCGAAAGTTTGAGGTTTAGCGGCGACGCAATCATGACCGACACAGAGACGATATGCGGAATCTTGCAGAACAACCGTGAGACATGAGCAAGTCCCCTCGCCTGGTATAAGCAACGAGATTCGCTGAGATTCGCTACTACGATTTCCGACGCTGTGCGCGACCCAGTTCGGTAATTTAAGTGGCTGTTTTGTCGAAGCGATTCATTGAACAAACGCTTTGCGGTGAGTGCGGCGAATCGTCGTTATGGTTGTTTTAGCGCGCTATCTCGGCATCTTCGCGATTGCGAGAATGGTCATCGAAACCGAACACAACCGGCACGCTGATATTCGGCGAACATTTGCGTGAGCGAGGCAACGACAAAAAGGCGTTATCCAATCGGGGCTGAGGTCATTGCTGAAAACGAAACGCACTTTCGAGTGTGGGCACCAAAGCCCGATAAAATCGAGATCGCTTTAGAAAAGAAGGGGGGCCAAAGTTTTCATTCGCTCCTGCGCGAGGAAGGCGGCTACTTCGCGGGAACGGTCGAGTGCAGTGCAGGTGCGCGTTACAAATTCAGAGTCAACGGCGGCGAAAGCTTTCCTGATCCGGCATCGCGCTTTCAACCGGACGGACCGCACGGCAGCTCGTGTGTGGTCGATCCATTCGCCTTTAAATGGAGCGATGCGAATTGGCGCGGGCTCAAATTACCTGGCCAGATCATGTACGAATTTCACGTCGGCACTTTCACGCCGGAAGGAACGTGGGCCGCGGCAGCCAAAAAACTCGAAGAGCTGAAGGACGCAGGTATCACGTTGCTGGAAATGATGCCGATTGCGGATTTCGCCGGCCGATTCGGCTGGGGCTACGACGGCGTCGATCTGTTTGCGCCGACACGGCTTTATGGAAACCCGGATGACCTGCGCGCATTCGTCGATCGCGCACACGCAGTCGGTCTCGGGGTCATTCTAGATGTCGTTTATAATCACTTTGGGCCGGACGGAAATTATCTCGGCGTCTACTCGGATGATTATGTGCGGCACGATCTGCCCAAGGAATGGGGCGACCCTATCAATTTCGACGGCAGGAACTCCGCTCCGGTACGTGAATTTTACATCACCAACGGGCGTTATTGGATCGAGGAATTCCACTTCGACGGATTCCGTTTTGATGCTACGCAGAGTGTCTACGACCAATCCGACGAATACATCGTCGGCGCGGTCGGTCGCGCCGCGCGCGAGGCGGCAGGCAAACGCTCGATTGTTTTGGTCGCGGAGAATGAATCACAAGAAACGAAAATGGTACGAGCCAGGGCTGAAGGCGGCGACGATCTCAATGGCGTGTGGAATGACGACTGGCATCACAGCGCGGTCGTCGCTATGACCGGTCGGAACGAAGCCTATCTTAGCGATTATCGCGGAAGTCCGCAGGAGTTCGTCTCGATCGCGAAATACGGCTACCTGTATCAAGGCCAGCCATATTCATGGCAGGAAGCGCCCCGCGGTTATCCGGCCTTCGATTTGCCGCCGCAAGCTTTTATCGCATTTCTGGAAAACCACGATCAGGTTTCTAATTTTGCGTTGGGCGACCGTCTGCGCACGCAAACTTCGCCTGGAATGTACCGTGCCATGACAGCGCTGCTTCTCCTTGGCCGTTGGACGCCTTTACTTTTTCAAGGCCAGGAATTTGGGGCGACCTCCCCGTTTTGTTATTTCACAGACGTCGGAGACGAAAAGCTGAAAGAAGCAGTACGGAAGGGCCGATTTAAATTTCTGGCACAATTTCCATCGACGGCATCTGCCGAGACCCAAGCCGCGTTGCCCGTTCCGCACCACCCCGGAACGTTTGAACATAGCAAGCTCGATTGGAATGAACGCAACCGAAACCACGCGCTTCTCGATTTGTACCGCGATCTGATTCAATTACGGCGTGAGGATTCGCGGCTGCGCCAGCAAATTCCGGGTGAAGTCGACGGAGCTGTGCTCCGCGCCGAATGTTTCGTGCTGCGATTTTTCGGAAACGACAATGATGATCGTTTGTTGTTGGTAAACGTTGGCTGTCGCTCGGTTATTCGCCCTGCATCGGAGCCGCTGCTGGCCCCTCCGCTAAATTGCGAATGGGAAATGTTCTGGACGAGCGATTCTTTCCGCTATGGTGGTCCCGGCCGAGTGGAGATTGACCCGGATTTCGAATGGCTCCTCCCAGCCCAAGCTGCCTTGCTTTTACGCCCGCGACCACGCACAAAACCACCGCGCAAACCAAAAAGGCGTTGAGGTTTCGCCGTTTTTAGGTTTCGAACCACGATGGCTTTTACGATGCGGACAATGCCTTGGGACAAGGCAAGTCATTCCCGTGAAGTCTTACTATCGCACGAATGGCTGGTGACAAACGGTCTCGGTGGATACGCGTCGGGCACGGTTTCAGGCGCGATCACTCGCCGTTATCACGGGCTCTTGATTGCGGCGTTGCCCGCACCGCATGGACGCATGGTCATGTGGAGTCACGCCTCGGAATTTTTGCGCTTCACTGATGATGACATTGTATCTCTCGGCAGCGAGGAACGCGCCGGCGGTCAACTCGATTTGCGGGCGGCAGAATGTCTCCGCGAATTCCGGTTAGAAGATGGATTGCCGGTATGGACCTACCATGTACGCGATCTGGTCCTCGAAAAACGCGTGTTGCTGCCGCATTTGCAAAACACCGTCCATGTCACTTATCGCGTCCTCGAGGGTGGAAAACGTCCTCGGCTCGAACTGCGACCGGCCTTTCATTTTCGTCATCATAAAGAGCCGGTCAACGTGGGATTGGCGACACCGTATCGGCTGACGGCAATCGAGCACCGTTATGAGATAAACGCTTCTGACGGCAGCTTGCCTCCGCTGCGAATGAAATTAGCCGACCGAGCGGAGTTCACCATTTCTCCGCAACAGGTAGACCAGGTCGTTTATCGGTTGGAACAAAATCGCGGTTATGCTTATGAGGGCGCTCTATGGAGTCCCGGATTCTTCCAGGTGGATATGCAAAATCGCGACGTAGTGGCCCTGATCGCGTCCACTGAAAGCTGGGACATTATCGATGTGCTCACGCCCGAAGCAGCGCTGAAGGCAGAACAAGAGCGTCGCGCACGATTGTTGGATGAGGCGATGCCGGAGGCGCGCAGTGGGTTCCCGGCCGAGCTCGTCTTCGCCGGGGATCAATTCATCATCACGCCGGCCGGCCGGGCTGAAGAAGCGGCACGCGCACACGCCGCCGGCGATGAAGTGCGGACGATCATTGCGGGTTACTATTGGTTTACCGATTGGGGACGCGACACAATGGTTTCGCTCGAAGGGCTTGCGCTGGTCACCGGTCGTTCTCTGGAGGCGGGATATATTTTGCGAACATTCGCGCATTACGTCCGCGACGGACTCATTCCCAACATGTTCCCGGAGGGTGAAAAGGAAGGCCTTTACCACACGGCCGACGCAACGCTGTGGTTTTTTCACGCGCTCAATCGCTACCTCCAGTATACGGAAGACCGGACAACACTTCGGTTCCTCCTGCCGACTTTAATCGATATCGCCGAGCACCATCTGCGTGGCACGCGTTTCAATATTCATGTGGATCCGAGCGACGGTTTACTCGCGCAAGGCGAGGAAGGCTACCAGCTCACTTGGATGGACGCGAAGATGGGTGATTGGGTCGTCACCCCTCGGAGAGGAAAAGCCGTAGAGATTAACGCCCTCTGGTACAATGCGATCGAGCTCCTCGCGCTATGGTGCCGGGAGGAAGGCAATCTTTCAGGCGCAGAAAAATACAGCGAGTGCGGACGGCGAGCACGCGATTCCTTCAATCGGCGGTTCTGGTTTGCTGAAGAAGGTTACCTGTTCGATGTCATCGATTGCAACGGAGAAAGCGGAACGACTGATTCATCCTGCCGACCGAATCAGCTTTTCGCGATTTCCTTGGATCATCCGGTCCTCGAGCAGGAACGCTGGTCGCCTGTGACCGAAATTGTGAAACAAAAACTCGTCACTCCGGTCGGGCTGCGTTCGTTGTCACCCG
>QHNU01000257.1 GCA_003218525.1 Verrucomicrobiota bacterium | reverse complement strand
GCGTCGGCAAATTGGAACCTGCCGTCGCCTCCACACCGGCTCCAACCGTCACCTCCGATGAATCGGCAGTGACGCTGCCGCTGCGTCCGATCCTGCAAAATTTGCCGCCGATGCAAATTACAGGGGACATTTCGGCGGTGCCGGCAGAAACGACGGTCTCCTTCCAGTTCGCTCTCATTGCGCCGCAGCTGGCCAGCGGAAAGGTCGTGGTTCAGCCGAAGGATTTTCAGGCTGCATTACCAGCCGAATATCGCAATCTTTTCCTGGCCGACGCGATTGAAGCGCCGGTGCAACTTTCATTGCCGGATGTGCTGGCAAATCTCC